>JAYVRP010000405.1:0-6355 GCA_043776215.1 Rhodoferax sp.
TGCGCCACGGCTGCCAAGGATTTCCGCACCAGCACTTCGACAATGGCAGCCTCGGTTGAAGCCGCCAGATCGGCCTGCAAGTTTTCCGGCAATTCTGCAAACGGACCTGCAACCGACGCGCCTGTGCTCCGCGCATGGGCATCGGTCAACTTCCTGGCCTGCACCATGACGGCGGTCTTCAGGCCGGCGAAGGAAAAGTCAAGGTCACCACTGTGCAGAAGCGGCCGCGGAAGTTTGAAAGCCTTGGGGTCGCCACGCTGTGCCAGGCGCGACAACGCAGGGCCGCCCGGATACGGCAGGCCCATGAGTTTGGCCGACTTGTCGAACGCCTCTCCTGCCGCATCGTCAATGGATTCACCCAGCAGGAGGTATTGCCCAACCCCTTCGACCCGCATCAGCTGCGTGTGCCCACCCGATACCAGCAGTGCGATGAACGGGAAATCGGGAGGATCGGCACTCAGGAAAGGCGACAACAAATGGCCCTCCAGATGGTGCACACCCAACACCGGCTTGCCCAGTGCCGCGCCCAAGGCACACGCGACACCTGCCCCCACCAGCAAGGCCCCGGCCAATCCAGGGCCGCGGGTGTACGCGACAACGTCCACCTGCGAAAGTGTGCGCGCTGCGTCCCGCAAGACACCCGTTGCCAGCGGCAGGACACGGCGAATATGGTCCCGGCTGGCCAACTCTGGCACCACACCGCCGTAGGCCTGGTGCATGTCGATCTGACTATGCAATGCATGGGCCAGCAACACAGGTACGCCTTGCCCGGTCCCCTGGACCAGCGCGACACCCGTCTCGTCGCAGGATGACTCGATGCCCAGCACCAGCCGATCTGATAAATCCTGTTTCATCTAGCACCGAGTTTAGGGGCGCGGCCCCCGCCAGCGCGTGTATGGCGCAATTCTTGCGCAGCCCTGCAGATGGACAGTGCCCTTCGAATTGTGGTGGTAGCCCCGGACCTGTCGGTCACGGACCCGGATGACGACTACGCCGTCAGCCAGGCAGAACGCTCCCGCAGCCTGCGCATCGGACTGCTCGAAAGCGGCTTCAATCTGGTCGCGGTGCTGCCGGCCGACCCCTTCCTGCACCAACGCCTGAGCCAGTTGCAACCCGACATGATCATCGTCGACGCCGAGAGCGATGCCCGTGATGCACTGGAGCACGTGGTGTTTGCGACACGGGATGAGCGCCGCCCGATCGTGATGTTCACCAATGACAGCGACACCTCGCACGTCAGGGACGCGGTAGCTGCCGGAGTTTCCGCCTACGTGGTTGCGGGATTGTCTTCCGACCGCATCCGTCCGATCCTGGCCGTGGCGATGGCGCGGTTCCAGCATGAACAGGCGTTGCGCCAACAGTTGGCGGATACGCGCGTCGAACTCGACCAGCGCACCGCCGAACTGCAGGATCGCAAGGTAATCGACCGCGCTAAGGGCCTGCTGATGCAGCGACAGGGGCTGACGGAGCAACAGGCCTATGACAAGTTGCGCAAGACAGCCATGGACAAGGGCCTGCGTCTGGCGGACGTTGCGCAGCGCATGCTGGATGTGGCTGACCTGCTGGGCTGAATTGGTGCGACGCACAAACACAGTGCCGTTGAACCGCAATCCGGCCCGGAATTCGGACCCTTCTCGACTTCAGATGCTCCACAGTGGGGATTGTGAAAGTGGAATCGTGTTGAGTGGGGCTGGCATGCGAATTGCATAACTGACCACAAGACCATCGACGGTCACGTGCAACGCACCACCCAAAGGCGGATGGTGCCAGTCACCCAAGGACAAAGGCGTCCCCACCAATGGCAGCGGCTGAATCGTTTCGCTGCCTGCGGTGAGGGCGCCTTTTTTTTGTCTTTTTTTCGGGAGTACCCCCATGACCGCAGTTCTGACCACCAGTTTGAGTCGACGCGCCGTGCTGCAATCCGCAGCAGTGGGCGCGATCGGCATCAGCCCCGCGTTGCGCGCCACCGTGTATGCGCAGGGTTCGGACGCCCCAGAGAAGAAGGAAGTGAAGATCGGCTTCATTCCGCTCACCGATTGCGCCAGCCTGGTGATGGCATCGGTGCTGGGCATTGACCAGAAATACGGCGTCAAGATCATTCCGAGCAAAGAGGCCAGTTGGGCCGGTGTGCGCGACAAACTGGTCAGTGGCGAGCTCGATTTCGCGCATGTCCTTTACGGCCTGGTGTATGGCGTGCACCTGGGCACCTCCGGCCCCAAGAAGGACATGGCCGTGCTGATGACCCTGAACAACAATGGTCAGGCGATCACCTTGTCCAAGAAACTGGCCGACAAAGGCGCGGTGGATGGCGCGGGCCTGGCCAAACTGATGGCCAGCGAGAAGCGCGAATACACCTTTGCGCAAACGTTTCCCACCGGCACCCACGCCATGTGGCTGTACTACTGGCTCGCGGCCAACGGCATTGACCCGCTCAAGGACGCCAAGGTGATCACGGTGCCGCCGCCGCAGATGGTCGCCAACATGCGTGTGGGCAATATGGACGGATTTTGCGTCGGCGAACCGTGGAACCACCGCGCGATCATCGACGGCATCGGGGTGACTGCCGTGACAACCCAGGACATCTGGAAAGACCACCCCGAAAAGGTGCTCGGCACCACGGGCGAGTTCGTGAAAAAGTACCCCAACACGGCACGGGCCGTGACGGCCGCCATCATCGAGGCCGGCAAGTGGATCGACGCGGGACTGCAGAACAAGAACAAGATGGCCGAAACGATCGCTGACAAGTCGTATGTCAACACCAGCGTCGACGCCATCAACCAGCGCATCCTCGGGCGTTACCAGAATGGCATGGGCAAGACCTGGGACGACCCGAACTACATGAAGTTCTTCAACGACGGCGCTGTTACCTACCCCTACCTGTCAGACGGCATGTGGTTCCTCACCCAACACAAGCGCTGGGGATTGCTCAAGGAGCATCCCGACTATCTGGCGGTCGCCAGGCAGATCAACCAGACCGACGTCTACAAGCAGGCCGCCACCGCTGCGAAGGTCAGTATTCCCAAGAGCGACATGCGAAGCCACAAGCTCATCGACGGTGTGGTGTGGGACGGCAAGGACCCGCGCAAGTACGCC
The DNA here is from genome assembly GCA_043776215.1 of Rhodoferax sp. Classification (GTDB taxonomy): domain Bacteria; phylum Pseudomonadota; class Gammaproteobacteria; order Burkholderiales; family Burkholderiaceae_C; genus CAISIP01. The sequence continues at coordinate 3,094 of JAYVRP010000405.1, forward strand.
GACAGCTTCAAGATCCACGCCTAAGGAGCAGACCATGGTCAGTGCCGTTTTCCATTCGCCCATGGACGCCATGGTTACCCCTGCTGGCGCGCCTGCAGTGCATGCCTCGGGTGGCGGGGCCACGCGCGGCGGGCCTGGGGTGGCTACACCGGTCGCTGCCGCAGGAGCCTCCCCGGCAAGCCGAGTGGACTGGCCTGCAGTATGGCTCCATGTGTTGCCTCCGATGTTGGGCCTGGGCTTGCTGATCGGTGTCTGGGCCCTGGTTTCCATGACCACCGCGAGTCAGATTCCGTCACCCATCGACACCTTTCGTCAGGCGGTCACGATATTCAGCGACCCGTTCTACCGCAAGGGACCGAACGACCAAGGCGTGGGCTGGAACATACTCGCATCCCTGCAGCGCGTGGCGCTCGGATTTGGCCTCGCGGCACTGGTGGGCATTCCAGCCGGTTTCCTGATCGGGCGTTTCACGTTCCTCAGCCGCATGTTCAACCCGCTCATCAGCCTGTTGCGCCCAGTGTCACCGCTGGCCTGGCTGCCGATCGGGCTGCTGGTGTTCAAAGGCGCCAACCCGGCTGCCATCTGGACCATCTTCATCTGCTCGATCTGGCCCATGATCATCAACACCGCCGTCGGCGTGCAGCGCGTGCCGGGAGACTACATGAACGTGGCGCGCGTGCTCAACCTTTCCGAGTGGAAGATCATCACCAAGATTCTCTTTCCAGCTGTGCTTCCGTACATGCTGACCGGTGTTCGGCTGGCCGTGGGTACCGCCTGGCTGGTGATCGTGGCCGCCGAGATGCTGACCGGTGGTGTCGGCATCGGATTCTGGGTGTGGGACGAGTGGAACAACCTCAATGTGCGCAACATCATCATCGCAATCTTCGTGATCGGCATCGTGGGCCTGGTACTGGAGTTCGCGCTGATCAAACTCGCCACGGCTTTCACGTTCGAAGAAGTCAAGGCCTGAGGTACACACCATGAGCGACAACCTCAGCACCAAGTTCATCGAGATCCAGAACGTGGCGCAGACGTTCAAGACAGCCAAGGGCCTGTTCCCGGCGCTGCGTGACATCAACCTGACCGTGGCCAAGGGCGAATTTGTCGCATTGATCGGCCACTCCGGCTGCGGCAAATCCACCTTGCTGAATCTGATCGCGGGTTTGTCTCGGCCCACCGAGGGCAGCCTGATCTGCGCCAACCGCGAGATCGCCGGGCCCGGCCCCGAACGTGCTGTCGTGTTCCAGAATCACTCGCTGCTGCCATGGCTGACCTGCTTCGACAACGTGTACCTGGGCGTGGAGCGGGTGTTCGGGCAAAGCCATGCCCCCGGAGGCCGTGCCGAGAGCAAGGCGCAACTGCGCGCGCGCACCGATGCGGCCCTGGATCTGGTCGGCCTGGCGCCTGCCGCGCAGAAACGCCCCGGCGAAATCTCGGGTGGCATGAAGCAGCGCGTAGGTATTGCCCGGGCCCTTGCCATGGAGCCCAAGGTGCTGCTGATGGACGAACCGTTCGGCGCACTGGACGCGTTGACCCGTGCCCGCCTGCAGGACGAACTGCTCGCAATCGTCCAGAAGACGCAGAGCACGGTGGTCATGGTCACGCATGACGTGGATGAGGCCGTCCTGCTCGCAGACCGCATCGTGATGATGACGAACGGACCAGCGGCCACAATCGGTGAAGTGCTGGGCATCAAGCTGCCTCGCCCACGCAATCGCGTCGAACTCGCCGAGGACCGTCGCTACGTGCAGTACCGGAAGGCCGTGATCGACTTCCTGTACACGCGCCAAAGCCACGTCGAAAAGACGGCGGCCTGACTCTGCGGGCCGACAACGTGAACACGTTCATCCGCGCCATCGAAACCTGGGTGCCAGGCAATGACCGCGCAATCCTCGAGTTTGGTGGTGGCATCTACGGCAGCACCGGGGACACTTTCGAGTTCATCTCCCGGAGCACCAGTTTTCGCCAGGGCACCGGCCTGCCCGGCATGGCCTGGCAACGCGGAGTGCCGGTCTTCCTGGAGGACCTCGGCAAGGGATCGGGCTTCCTGCGTGCCGACAGCGCGGTTCAGGTTGGCATCAACCGGGGCTTCGCCTTGCCATGCTCGACACCAGGCGCCGACCACTACGTGATGGCTTTTCTGTCGGCGCTGGCCACACCCCTCACACGAAGGTTCGAGATCTGGCTGCTCGACGCACAGCGCCAGCACCTGCAACTGGCTGCCGGCTTTGACGAGTCCACCGGGACGCTGGCGCCGCAAACCCGCAGTCTGGCTCGCGGCGAGGGGCTGGTCGGGCTCGCCTTTGGCAGCGGTGTCCCGGCCTTCTCCGAAGGTCACGACGACACTGGCGCTCCCACAGCCACGGCGGCCATTCCCATACTTCAACACGGGCGACTGCGAGCCGTGGTGGCCTTGCATCTCTGATCAACCTTCCGTGACAGGATTCTTCCGTGAAAAAAATGAAACTGGTTCTGGTTGGCAACGGTATGGCCGGTGTTCGCGTACTCGAGGAGTTGATCAAGCTGACGCCCGACCTCTACGACATCACGGTTTTTGGCGCAGAACCGCACCCCAACTACAACCGCATCCTGTTGTCACCGGTGCTCGCAGGCGAGCAATCCCTCGACGAGATCGTCCTCAACCCTCTCGCATGGTATGCAGACAACAACATCACCCTGCACACAGGGCGCAAAGTGCTTGCGGTCGACCGTGTGAACCGGGTCGTACATGCCGCCGACGGTACAAGCGAGTCCTATGACAGGCTGTTGTTGTGTACCGGTTCCAACCCGTTCATGCTGCCGGTGCCCGGCCGGGAACTGAAGGGCGTGATTGCCTACCGTGACATTGCCGATACCAATGAAATGATTGCGACGGCCACGCGCTACCGGCGTGCCGTGGTGATAGGCGGTGGACTGCTTGGCCTGGAAGCGGCCAATGGATTGATGCGGCGCGGCATGGAGGTGCATGTAGTGCACGTCATGCCGACGCTGATGGAGCGTCAGCTCGACAGTGTGGCCGGTGGTCTGCTGCGCCTGTCGCTGGAGCAACGGGGGTTGAAGTTCCTGATGGGCGCCCAAACCCAGGAACTGGTGGGTGGTGGCGGAGACGACGGCCAGCGGGTCAGCGCCATCCGTTTCAAGGACGGTTCCGAAATTCCGACCGACCTCGTGGTCATGGCGGTCGGCATTCGTCCCAATACCGAGTTGGCCGAGTCCATGCGCCTGCATTGCAACAAAGGCATCGTGGTCACGGATACGATGC
>JAYVRP010000406.1:0-6345 GCA_043776215.1 Rhodoferax sp.
CGCCGGAACTGGTCCTGGTTGCTGCAGCAGGCCAGGTCGAAGCGGCGCGCCAGTTCGCGCTCCAGCCAGTCATGGAACGGGGAGTCGGGTTTGAGCGCCAGCTTGCGCGCCATCGAGTCGGGGTGCAGCGTGGGCAGTTCGCCGCGAACGTCCCTGCCCGCGCCTCTGCCTGGGGGCCGGATACGGAAGTAGACCAGCCGGCCCTTGAGCTGTGTGCGTTCGACCCAGTCGCTGACGGGGGCATAGTGGGCGTCCGGTACCAGCAATGACAAGCCGAAGCTGCGCAACAGCCGCTCCGCCGCGCCTTCCCAGTCACGCTCGTCGTCACGGATCTGGATCAATTCGCCGGCGTAGGGCATATCGGCCTCCGGCAGGTCCAGGGCCTGGCACAAGGCGGCACGCAGGGCGATCTGCTGGGCGTCGATATTGCTGCGGCGCGCGCGCAGGCTGGCCAGCTCGGCCTCCAGCTCCGCATAGTCCTTCCGCCCCTGCGCGAAGGCCACGCCCAGCTCGTTGAGTGCGTTCTGCAAGCCTGCTTCGCGTTCCGCCGCGTCCTCGCGCATCGGAGCACAGAGCTGGCGCTGGGCCAGGAAGTCCTCGGCATCGTGCATCGGCAGCAGGCCCAGGGCCTGGCGCAACGCGTCGTAACGTGCGGCCTTGTCGGATCGGCGCTGCTTTTCGGTTTCCCTGGCGGCAATATCCAGAGCCAGACGCTCGATGCGGTCACCACCGTTGTCGGCGATGGCGCGCCGCAACTCGCGCTCCTGCACCTGTAGTTCGCGCTGCTGGGCTCCCATGCGCTCGATGGCGCTGTCATGGCGCGCCAATTCGTCGGCCAGGTGCTGCAGGCGCTGGTCCAGCAGTGTGGCCTTTAGCCCGGCAAAGTAGCTGGCCAGGGCCTCGCGCGCGGCGCGCTGCTGCTCGATCACGGCCAACAGTGCGGCATGGCGCTCGCCGTCGGCCACCAGCGGTTCGAGCAGCGCCACCTGGGCTTGCGCCTTGAGGACGGCCGCATGGGCGCGGTTCAGGTCGTCGAAATGCGCGATCAGCGCCGTCAGCCGCGGTGCCACGTCGAAGGGCTCGAGCATGTGGCTGCGCACGAAATCGGTGAGGTTGCCCACCGACTTCAGCGACACGGTCTGGTGGAACAGCTCCAGCGCCTGTTCGTTGTGGATGCCGAAATGCCGGCGGAACAGTGCGCCATACGGCGGGAAGCTATCCTCGACCACCACCTTGGACGCGCGCAGGCGCTTGCGCAGCTTGGTGATGTCGGTGCCGAAATCGGCGAAATCAGCGGTGATCGACAACGCGCGCTCGGCCACTGCGAACAGGCGCAGGGGCTGGCCTTGCGGGTCTTTCAGCCAGAATACCTGGGCCAGCGTCACCGTCTGGTCGTAGCCCGCGTTATGGAACACGGCCAGGATCACCGAATAGTTGTTCGGCCCGCGCAAGGCTACCGGGCGGCCGGAGCCACCCAGCTCGTTGCGCGCCGCCTTGTAATGGCCGAGCACATAACTGCGCAAGGTGCGTTCGCGCGCTTCGGCGCCTGCGGCCTTGTTGTAGGCCACGCGGTGCGCCGGCACCAGCAGCGTGGTCACCGCATCGACCAGCGTGGATTTGCCCGAGCCGATGTCGCCCGTGAGCAGCGCGTTGCGGCCATCGGCGCGCAGCGTCCACACACGGCCGTCGAACGTACCTCAGTTGAAGACCTCCAGCCGCTGCAGGCGAAAGCCCGACAGTGTTTCGTCGGTGCCGAAGTCCAGCAGCGCGGTCTCACTCTTCATGGGGGGGCTCCCGGCCTTCGAGTTGGGCGCGGTACGCAGCCAGCCGCGCATCGAACTCAGACAGCCATTGCGCATCGACAAAGGCCTTCAGGATGCGCTGCACTTCGAACGTACCCTCCTGCCCGCGCAGGCGGCGCACAAAACCGAGGTCGATGATGCGGTTCAGGTGGGTGTCCACCTGGTCGATCAGGCGCGCCTCGTTGCTGCCGTCGGGCAGGAACACGCGCAGCAATTCAGCCATCTGCTCGCGCGACAGGATCAGCCGCGTGTCGCCACCCGCAGCATCGAACTCGGCCAGCTTCTTGCGCAGCAGCGCCAGCAACAGGCTCACCGGGAACGACAGCGGCCGTCGCGCCACCAGGCGTGGCAATTTCGGGTTGCCGTCATCGTCGGACACGGGGTGCGAGCGCAGGAAAGCGTAACCCTCGGCTTCGTCGAGCATCAGCTCAAGGCCGAGCACTCCCGCGTGATCGCGAACCCGGCCTTGCAGTTGCAGCAACGCGCTCCAGTGCGCGGTATCGTCGGCGCGGTAAGTCACGCTCTTGAGCAGCGGGATCAGCACGGTCGACAGGTCGGTCGAGGGGGTGGCCGCATCGGCGGCGGGTTCGACGGGGTGCTCGTTCATCGTCCGCGCGAGAAGATCACGCGCGGCATGCGCGCGCTTTTGCGTTGGCCGCTGCGGGCCGTCCAGTCGACCTGGTCCTCCTGTGTGTCGTCGATGACGCCACGGCCGGGTTCGGCCGCCAGGCTCAGGTAGGACACCAGCTCGGCCAGCCCCTGCTGCAACGGCCGGGTATCGAGCAATTCGGCCAGCGTGACCTGCGACCGGTGCTGCAGCGTTCTTTGCACATGCTGGGCCAGCGCCACCTTGTCGACGATGAACTGCGAATACAGCGCAGCGGCGTCCAGGTCTTCGTCACCGGCGGCGATCCTGGCGCTGTGCAGGGACGGCTTGGGCGTCGGTGTGTACAGGGGGCGCTCCATTGGCAGCTCGATGGCGGGCGCGATCTCGTCGATGCCCATGAAATCGCCTGCCGGCGGTTGTGCGCGCAGCGCCAGCGCGTGCGCCTCGATGCCACGCAGGATGTCCATGATGCGGCGGTTCTCCAGGTAGGCCTGGTCGTCCAGGAATCGCCGCAATTGTTGCGACAACAGGGCCACGGTGCGCTGCGCATGTTCGCCGGCTTCCAGCCAGTCGCAGTGCACGCGCCGGAGGCGCGGATCGGGCACCATGTCGACCACGGGCGCCAGTTGCAACACGTGTTCGAGCAGCTCGGTGAGCTCGTCCTGGCGCGCGCGGGACATCAGGAAGTCCCAGAACGCGCGAAAGCTGCGGCCCTGGTCGGACTCGGCAATCAGGTCGCGTTCGCCCAGGATGTCCTGCAGCAGCGCGCCCTTGCGGCCGTCCCAAAGCGCGATGCGCTCACGTACGCGGCGGTCCAGGCCGCGGAAGTTGTGCTCGACCTCGCGGAAGTCGGCCAGCAACTCGCGCGCCATCGCGGTGAACTGGGCGAAGCGCTCTTTCAGCGCGGTGTCGCCCAGCAGCATCAGGTCGCCGCCGCGCGCACGCTCGATCTCGGCGTCGATCGCATCGCGGCGGCGCTGCAGCTCCTGCACGCGCAGCTCGACATCGGTTTCGCTGCCTTCGCTCATCTGGCGCAGCAGGTCGAACAGCGTGAGCAGGCGCGACTCGGTGCCAACGAAGCTGCGCTGCGTCAGGGTCTCGAGCCAGGCCAGCGCCCGCTCGGTGGCGGGTGTCAGGTCGAAATGGGGCTCGTCGGTGAGCGGCGGGTAGAACTTGCGTAGCCAGCCCTTGTCGTTGGCGGCCCAGTCGTTCAGGTACTCCAACGCACTCTTGGGGTAAACGCTGCCGCCATGCTGTTCACGAACGGTATAGAGCGTGTCTTCCAGTGCTTCAGCGAGATCGGACTGGCGGATGACACGCTGGTTGGGCAGCACGAACACCCGGTGCAGGAAACTCGCCACCAGCGCCGCCGAATCGGCCTGCAGCAGACGCCAGGCGGGATGCTGGCGCCGCAAGGCTTCGAGGGTGTCCAGGTCAAGCAACATGCGTCGATTGTCGGGGATGGCCAGGCCGGGCCGCGCGACAATCCAGCGGCAACGACAGGAAATCAATGATGAAGACAACACGCACCAACCCGCGCAAATCCGGACCCAGGCCCGCAACCAAACCCAAGGCGGCGCCCGAGCCCCGCCTGTCGCGCCAGCGCAAGCCGCAGGCGATGTCGGCGGACGACTGGCAGCGTGCGCTGCGCCGGCAGTTCGGGCGCGAGCAGCGCTTCGATTTGCAGAACCTGGGTGACCCAAAACAGGTACCCGTGTTTTCGGAGTTCCGCGTGGGCAATGCCGAGAGCGGCGCGCACTACAGCGTCGCCATCCGTGGCACGGCCCCCGGCGACAATCTGTGCACCTGCCTGGACTTTGCCACCAACGACCTGGGCACTTGCAAACACGTCGAATTCGCGCTCGCGAAACTCTCGGCGCGGCGTGGCGGCAAGGCGGCCCTGGCGCGTGGCTTCGCGCCGCCCTACAGCGAGGTTTACCTGCACCATGCGGGACAGCGCACGGTGCGGTTTCGTCCGGGCACGGAGTGCCCGCGTCCGCTGCTCGAACGCGCACGCAAGTTGTTTGCCGCGGACGCGGACTGGGTCTTGCCGTGGGCACGCCTGGCACAACTGGACGATTTCATCACGCAGGCCCGCAAGGACGACCATGAGCTGCGCATCGACGAGCGTGCCCTGGTTTTCGTGGCGCAGGTGCGCGATACCGAGCGCCGCCAGCAGGTGCTCGCCCAGGCCTACCCCAAGGGCGTGGCCGACAAGGGCCTCGCCAAGTTGCTGAAGACCCGCCTGTACCCATATCAGGTCGAGGGAGCGTTGTTCGCTACCCGTGCCGGCCGCGTACTTTTGGGCGACGAGATGGGCCTGGGCAAGACGGTGCAGGCGATCGCGGCGGCCGAACTGCTGGCGCGTCATTTCGGCGTGCAACGCGTGCTGGTAGTGTGCCCGACCTCGCTCAAGCACCAGTGGCAGCGCGAGATCGCACGCTTCGCCGGGCGCGAAGCGCAGGTGCTGCAAGGCCTGCGGCCGGCGCGTCAGCTGCAATACCAGGTCGAGGCGTTTTGCCGCATCACCAGCTACGAGACGTTGGTGCGCGACGCCGACCTGATCGCGGCCTGGGCACCCGAGCTGCTGATCATCGACGAGGCACAACGCGTCAAGAACTGGAACACCATCGCCGCGCGCGCGCTCAAGCGCATCGACAGCCCCTACGCCTTCGTCCTTACCGGCACCCCGCTGGAGAATCGGCTGGAAGAGCTGATTTCGATCGTGCAACTGGTCGATCAACACCGCCTGGGCCCCACCTGGCGGCTGCTGCACGAGCACCAGCAGACGGACGAGGTCGGGCGTGTGGTTGGCTACCGCGACCTCGACCGCATTGGCGCCACGCTGGCGCCGATCCTGTTGCGGCGGCGCAAGGCCGAGGTGCTGACGCAACTGCCCGAACGGGTGGACAAGACGCTGTTTGTGCCGATGACGCGTGAGCAACGCGTGCACCACGACGAGAACGGCCAGATCGTCACCCGCATCGTCATGCGTTGGCGCAAGACCGGCTACCTGTCCGACATCGACCAGCGTCGGCTGCAGTGCGCGCTGCAGAACATGCGCATGTCGTGCAACAGCACCTGGTTGCTCGACCACGAAACCGACTTCGGCCACAAGGCCGACGAACTGGTCACACTGCTGGAAGAACTGTTCGAGCAGCCCGACGCCAAGGCCGTGGTCTTCAGCCAATGGCTGGGCACACACGAGGTGGTGATGCGCCGCTTGCGCGCGCGCGGCTGGGGACACGTGTTGTTCCACGGCGGCGTGCCGGGAGAAAAGCGCGGCGCGCTGGTCGACCGCTTCGTACAGGACGCGGACTGCCGCGTGTTCCTGTCCACTGACGCAGGTGGCGTGGGCCTGAACCTGCAGCACGCCGCCGCCACGGTCGTCAACATGGACCTGCCATGGAACCCGGCGAAGCTCGAGCAACGCATCGGCCGCGTCCACCGCATGGGACAGACCCGCGGCGTGCAGGTCATCAACTTCGTGGCGCAGGGCAGCATCGAAGAGGGCATGCTGGGCGTGCTGGCGTTCAAGAAATCGCTGTTCGCGGGCGTGCTCGACGGTGGCGACAGTGCGGTGTTCATGAACGGCACGCGGCTGTCGAAATTCATGGAAAGTGTGGATGCGGTAACCGGGGCCATGGGCGTGGCAGAGGAGGCCACGGCTGCACCATCGGTTGGTGCCGCTGCCCCATCGGGTGGCGTGGCCGACCTCGCAGCGCTGGCTGGCGGCCCAACCGGTCCAGCTGGTCCAACCGAGGAGGCCGCGGCCGACGAGGCTAGTCTGGCGCCATCGGCCCAAGCGGCGGATCCGTGGGGCCCCCTGCTGGAAGCTGGACTGCAGTGGATTGCCGCGTTGACCGCGCCACCAGCACCAGGCAGCGCTGCGGGCGCTTCGCCGCGCATCACGACCGACCGTGCCACCGGTGAACG
>JAYVRP010000407.1:0-6339 GCA_043776215.1 Rhodoferax sp.
TAGGTGCCAACGGCGTGGGCCACCGGGTCGGGGCTACCCTCCGAATACAGCGTGACTTCACCGACCGCCAGCGACTTGCCCAGCTTGAGGAGCTTGCTGACACCGAGGATGTCCTTGTCTGCCGCCGGCTTTCGCAGGAAGTTGATGCTGAGGTTGGTGGTCACTGCCAAGGGAACAATTCCGATCGCGCCGAGGATGGCCACGTACAGCGCCATGTCAGCCACCGTCATCATGACCGGGCCGGAGACCGTGCCTCCAGGCCGCAACTCGTCGAATCCGACACGGTGCCTGATCGTGGCCGAAGCGTGGCCAACCGCCTCCACGGTGCATTTGGCCTGGGGAAACTCGGCCGCCAGAAAATCGCTGATCTGTTTCTTGAGTGGCATGGCGTCTGGTTGGAAGTTCAGCACTGCATGATACGGACTATGGCCATGGTGCCGGACCCGGCCGCGCAACCGAGCGGCGCGCACCGGGCCGGGCATCGCTGGTCCGGGGCGCCGGGCGGGTCGGCCGCCCGGGCGGCGTAGACTTCCGGCTCTTCCCTCCAATAATCCACACCACCGCCATGGCCCTGCACAGCTGGTTGCTCTACCTCGTGGCCGCCATCGGTCTGTCCGTCACACCAGGTCCGAACAGCCTGCTGGTCCTGACCCACGGCGCCTTGCACGGCCACCGCCGGACCTTGTTCACCGTGGCCGGTGGCGCACTCGGGTTTCTGGTACTCATCGCGCTCTCCATGCTGGGCATCGGCGCCTTGCTGAAGACCTCCGCCAGTGCACTGACCGCATTGAAGCTGGTCGGTGGCGCCTACCTGGTGTGGCTGGGGATCCAGCTCTGGCGCGCACCTCCCATCCGGCTGCAGGCCGATGCCCTGCAACGCGCACCACGCGGCAGCGGCATGTTCCGGCAAGGGCTGCTGACGGCGCTGTCGAATCCGAAGGCGTTGCTGTTCTACGGTGCCTTCCTGCCCCAGTTCATCGACCCGGCCCACGCCCTGCTGACGCAGTTCATCGTGATGGCAAGCGTCTTCGTGGCGGTGGAAATCGTGGTCGAGTACCTGCTGGCCCTGCTGGCGCATCGCATCCGCCCCTGGCTTGAACGTACCGGCAAAAGTTTCAACCGCTTGTGTGGTGGCATGTTTGTCGCCATGGGTCTGGCATTGCCGATGACACACTGATGGATGCTGCCAGTGCATTGCCCGGGCCTGGGCCGACCCGGCATTCATGCAATGGTTGCTCACCGATGCCACGGCCGCGGCAGTACCCCCACCGCCAGTCATCGGCAACCCTCGGCCCGCGCGGTGGGTGTTGACGCCAGCACGCTGACCAAGCGGCGCCCCTCAGGACCGGATGAACGTACGCAAGAGCTCGAAATGCCGCTCCGGCGCGTCGCGCACGATGCCGTGGCCGCAATCTGCAAAACGCTCGAATTGCACCAGCGCCGGCGGCAGGCTGGCGACGATGGTCTCGCTGAAGGCCATCGGAGTGATCGGGTCGCTGTCGCCAGCCATCACCAGGGTCGGGCAGGTGACACCCGCCAGGGCGGCGCGAAAGTCCATGCGGGCGAACTCACCCTTGGCGAAATGCAGATTGACCGGGTCGTGCACGATCGCGCGCAGCTCGGCATCGGGGTCCCGCGGCGGGCGCCTGTTGTAGAACGGAAAACACTTCTCGCGGTAAACCGCACGTGCTTCGGGGGTCGGTGTCAGCCAGTAGGATTCGGCCAGGCGGCGTGCTTCGGCGCCACCGATACGCTCGAAAGCCTCGAACACGGCGTTCCAGTCGGGTCGCGCCGCAGTCGTGGTCAGCACCAGTTTGCCCGCATGGCCAGGATGCCGCGTGGCATACGACTGAGCGACAAAACCGCCGAACGACACGCCGTAGACGATCGGCTTCTCGATACCCAGGGCGTCGCAGAAGCCGCGCACGTCATCGCCCCATTGCGCGAGGTTCCAGGTCGACGGGTCGCCATATTCACTGCGGCCGTTGCCGCGGTGGTCGAGGTAGACAAGCTGCGCGACATCGGTGAGGGCCGAAAAGGCAGGTTTGAAACTGGTGTGGTCAAAGCCCGGTCCCCCGTGCAGAAGAAGCAGGGTGGGTCGCTGGCGCATGGACTTGCCGTCCGGCACCAGGCCCTGGCCTTCGACGTCGAAATACAGTCGCGCACCGTTCACCGTCATTTGCATGGGTTGCCTTTCCTGTTGGGTTTTCCATATTTCGCGACAGTATTGCTCCGTTCGCCTTGGGCCTGTCGAAGGGCTCGCGAGGGGCCATCGACAGGCTCAGCCCGAACGGTGCAATGAATTCTGGCAAGGTCAATCATCCAGCCAGTCTACCCGGCGCGTACGGCTGACGTGGCGACGGTCTGGCTTCTTGAAAACCGGAGCGGCCGCACCAACTACCCCATCTGTGCCCCGCCGGATAGACGATTCATGCCGATAACCCCTTTCTTCCTCCTGTCCCTTCTTCTGCATGGGTGGGTCGGCTGGCGTGTCGGCCCGTTCCTGGCGCCCTGGCCCGGGGCTGCGTTCGTGTTCTGGGCGAGCCTCATCACCTCAGTCCTGGTCATGCCCTTGGGCTTCATGGCACAGCGGGTGACCAAAGGAGCCATCGCAGTCGTGCTCACCTGGGCCGGCCTCTTATTCATGGGCCTGTTTTCAACCCTGCTGGTGCTGACCGTGCTGCGCGATGCGCTGCTGGTGCTGGCCTGGGCCGTGGTGGTGCTGGCGGGATGGGCGAACATCGATCTCGGATGGCTGGACGCTCTGCAGACCTGGAGCGCGGTGGCGGTGCCGGTGCTGGCACTGACGGCCACGACCTGGGGTTTCGGGAACGCACGGCGCACGGCGGCGGTGGTGCAGGTGGACGTTCCCATCGCCGGCTTGCCCGCCGCACTGCATGGCTTCACGGTGGCGCAGATTTCAGACATCCACGTCGGCGCGACGATCCGCCACGCGTACCTGCAACGTATCGTGGCACGGGTCAACGCGCTGGGGGTGGACATGGTGGCCATCACCGGGGACCTGGTCGATGGCAAAGTGGATGCGTTGCGCAAGCACGTGGCGCCCTTGTCCGGATTGACCTCCAGGCACGGCACTTTTTTTGTCACCGGCAACCACGAGTACTACTCCGGCGTGCATGCATGGATCGACGAGTTGCGTCGCCTGGGCGTGCATGTGCTATTGAACGAGCACCGGGTGTTGCAGCACGATGGCGGCCACCTGGCGCAAGACCGTGCCACGGAGCGCGGCACCGGGATGGTGGTGGTGGCGGGAGTGGCCGACTACAACGCCCATCATTTCGATGAAGCACATCGCAGCGACCCTGCGGCCGCCATGGCTGGCGCACCCACTGCGGCCACGTTGCGCCTGTTGCTGGCCCACCAGCCGCGCAGCGCGCAGGCTGCGTCGGACGCCGGTTTCCATCTGCAGTTGTCGGGTCACACACACGGCGGCCAGTTCTGGCCCTGGATGTATTTCGTCCGGTACCAGCAGCCCTTCACGGCCGGACTGCGCAAATTCGGCGACCTGTGGGTCTACACCAACCGCGGAACGGGTTACTGGGGCCCGCCGAAGCGCTTCGGGGTGTCCTCGGAGATCACGCACTTGCGTCTGGTCACGGCCTGAAGGTCGAATGCGATGCTGCATTCAAGGAATCGGACCAATCCCGCGCACGAGCCCTCGGGTTCACCCTGATCGACGATGCTGAATGGGTCCAAGCAACGCGCAACACCGCACTACATCAACCCCGGTGCCAACCCGGGCCTGACGCGTTGCGAGCCCGGGACACCCAGGTCCGGATGGATGTGCCCCGCCACCCACCACGCCGCAAGCAACGCGCAGCCACCCATGGCAAATACACCCGCCAGCGGGCTGAACTGCAGCACCACCCAGGCAAGGCCCGGGGTCAGGATGCCCGAGACATCCCTAAAGCTGGAGTACACGGCCGACATCTCGGTGCGTTGCGAGGGTTTGACCGACATCAGAAACGGCAGCCCTGCGCACACATCGAGCAGCACCAGGAAATAGGACGACAACACCAGCACCACCACCGTCACCAAGGGGAATGGCGACAGCAGCCCACCGACGATGAACAGCACCGCGCTGACCAGAAACCCGGTGCGCACCGCCTCGCGGACCGAGCGGCGCTGCATCCAGCGCAACATCAGGGGTGCCATGAACAGGCCCATGTTGGCCAGCGAACTGGCGATACCACCTACCTGTTCACCGAGCCCGCTTTGCACGGCGAAGATGCCGACATACACGGTGTACACCCACCAGGCGCAAGAACGCATGACCGCAAAGAACCAGCCCGCCACGAGGCGTGGCTGGGTCACGAAGCGCTGCAGAAAACCGAAGGCATGTTGCGAGGCGCGCCGCATGTGAGAGCTCACACGCCCATCGCTGAGACCCAGCAGCCAGAAGGCACTGAGCATGCCCAGCGCGGCAACACCCACGATCACGAACGGCGCACCGTGCCAGACGCGCAGCAGCCACACCCCCAGCACCGGCCCCACCGTCCAGCCGAAACCGCCGCACACCAGGCGCAGCGACTCCAGCCGGCCGAAATCGGCCTTGGGCACGTTGTCCAGCACGTAGGCGTTGAAACACACGAACACGGTGGCGGTGCCCATGACATGGCACAACAACGCCGCGGTGGTCAGCTTGCCACCGGCCATGCCAAACGCCGCCGAGGCCACAAACAACAAGGTGCCCATGGTGTAGACCCAACGCCGCGGCACATGGCGCGTCAGCATGGGCACCGACAGACCGGTCAGCAGCGACAACACACCCACACCGAAATACCATTGCGACACCACCACGGCATTTTCCCAGGCGCGGTACATCAGCAGGGGATAGACCGACAGCATGATGCCGCGCACAACAGCCTCGATGCCGCCAATGAGGGCGAAGGCATGGACTCCCGGTTGGGGGGAGCGGCACAGGAATTTGGGCAAGGAGAAGTCTAAAGACACTAAAGGGAACGGAGGTGCAGCAGGGAAAGTATCGCACCGGCCGGCAAGCTGCAATCCGATCACGGGCGCCCGCCTGCCGCCGGCTCGAAAAGCACCGGTTCAAAAAAACGGTTAAAAAAACTTGCGGATGTCAATGCGAATCATTATCATAACGAACATCAAAACCCAATTACCCCCTTCCATGAAACATGCACTTCTCGCTAGCTTCCTCGTCCTTGCCATGGGCGGCGCCAGCGCGGCAACCGACGAATTCAGGCTGACTATCGAGAACCATGCTTTCGCACCGAAGGAAATACGGATTCCGTCCGGCAAGAAGGTGAAGCTGGTGGTGGTCAACAAGGACTCCACACCGGCCGAGTTCGAAAGCAAGTCCCTGGGACGCGAGAAGATCATTCCCGGCAAATCCAGCGCCACGATCAACCTCGGGCCGCTCAAACCAGGCCGTTACGCCTTCGTCGAGGAGTACCACGAGAAGGACGCGGCGGCACAAGGCACCATCGTCGTCGAATAGCGACTGAGCGGAAACCCCGATGTTCGCCGCCGCCCTCATCGTCTTTCGGGAGTCCCTCGAGGCTGCGCTGATCATCAGCGTCATGGCTGCGGCCACGCGTGGCATCGCCTCGCGCAGCCGCTGGATGGTAGGCGGTGTGCTGGCTGGCGTGGCGGGCGCCGCGCTGGTGGCGTTCAGCATGGAAACGATTTCCGGCCTGGCCAGCGGCATCGGCCAGGAACTGTTCAACGCGGCCGTGCTCACCCTGGCGGTCGGCATGCTGGCCTGGCACAACATCTGGATGTCGGTCCACGGCCGCGAAATGGCGGCGCAGGCCCACCAGGCGGCCCGTGCAGTACAAGACGGGACGCGCGCGCGCTCGGTGATCTTCGTGGTGGTCTCGCTGGCGGTGCTGCGTGAAGGCTCGGAAACCGTCTTGTTCCTCTACAGCACCGCCGTCAGCACCGAAGATGGCCTGCGCAGCACCCTGGTCGGCGGGCTGACAGGCCTGGGCGCCGGTGCACTGGTCGGAGGCCTCCTGTACGCCGGCCTGTTGCGTATTCCGCTGCGCTGGTTCTTCTCGATCACGGGCGCGCTGGTGCTGCTGCTGGCAGCGAGCATGGCATCGCAGGTTGCGCGTTATCTGGTCCAGGCGGATCTGCTGCCGAGCCTGGGCGCCCCGCTGTGGGACACGTCCGCCGTGCTGTCGCAGTCGTCCGCAGCGGGCACGCTGCTGCACGGACTCATCGGTTACGACGCACAACCTGCCGGGCTGCAATTGCTTTTCTACGTGCTCGCGCTGGTGGCGATCAGCAGCGGCATGTTCTGGGTGACACGGCGCCAGCAGGCGCGCAGCAGCGGGCGCGGCTGACCCG
>JAYVRP010000408.1:0-1970 GCA_043776215.1 Rhodoferax sp.
ACTACGCGTTCTGGCACTCGCTGCGCTCGCTGGAGTCGCCGCTGCCGGCGTGCGTGCTGGAGCGGCCGCGGGGCGGACGGCAATGGGTGCGACAGCCACTGCCGGGGCTTGAACGGCTGGGACTGCCTGCGGCGCTGCTTGCGCGACCTGGGCCGGAGCGCGGAGATTGGGTGGATCCAGCAGCATCGTGTAGTCACGCACGATGCGTCCGCTGGCCCAACTTGCCTCGAGGATCAAGTCCACGAATGGCTCGGTAACGATCTTGTCGCTGCTCAAGCGGATGAAAGCACGACCGTCAGCGCGTCTTTGCAGGGAAATCTGCGCTCCTGCAAGAGCAGCGTTGTAATCCAGCCCGGCAGCGCGAAAGGCCTCGGGGAGCGCCACAGATGCCTTGAGGCTCGCCGCTTCTTCGGCATTTATATCCGGAACGTCAATTTCAGCCCGCAACGGCTCGCCAAGCGCTGATTGAACAGTAATTCTTCCAAGCGCCAGCGCGCTGGCGTTCGTCCCGGACAACCCGAATACGAGGCCAACCAACGATGCGAGAGCAGTCTTGCGCCAGCGATGTGACTGAGAAATCAATTTAATAGCCTCCGATGTTCGGGCCGTCCTCACGCATTGCTGAATGAGGAAACAATCGACACGACTCTCTAACCTTGAAAAGTACCATAACATCAATGTCTTAGGCTGACAAGATGAGAAGACGCCGAAGTATGTGCGCCGGTTCGCTGTTGAGGTTCGGCGGCGCCTTGATGTTGTCAATCGGCAACGGCTCGCATGCGGCACGGCGCCCTGTTTGGCTGCAGGAAATAGATTTCATCGTTCCAGCAAGATACGCAACATCCGGCGCAGGGGCTCCGCAGCCCCCCAAAGCAGTTGGTCACCGATGGTGAATGCTCCAAGGTATTCCGGGCCCATCGCCAGTTTGCGAATGCGACCGACCGGAATTCCGAGAGTTCCGGTGACGGCGACCGGGGTCAGGCTGGCCAGGGTGGCTTCCCGGTTGTTCGGGACCACGTTTACCCACGGGTTGTCTGCCGCAATCATGGACTCGATGTCTTCAACTGGGACGTTCTTCTTCAACTTGAAGGTCAATGCCTGACTGTGGCACCGCATCGCCCCGACACGGACGCAGAACCCGTCCACTGGCACGGCAGCAGTGCCGAA
Organism: Rhodoferax sp.; assembly: GCA_043776215.1. Classification (GTDB taxonomy): domain Bacteria; phylum Pseudomonadota; class Gammaproteobacteria; order Burkholderiales; family Burkholderiaceae_C; genus CAISIP01. The sequence continues at coordinate 1,168 of JAYVRP010000408.1, forward strand.
TACGACGCCCTGCCCAAGAATCTTGTTGGTTTCTGCTCCAGCCTTCCACTCTTCGCGGCTGACGCCGTCGCCAAGATCCTTGTCGATCCATGGGATGAGGCTGCCGCCCAAAGGAACGCCAAAATTTACAATCTCGTCACCGGCCATCGATTGCTGCCGGATCAGTACCTTGCGGTCGATTTCAAGGATCGCTGATTGGGGATCGTCCAGCAAACCGCGTACTTCCGAATTCAATGTGCCGAACTGCGTGAGGAGTTCCCGCATGTGTTGAGCACCACCACCTGACGCCGCCTGGTAGGTCATACTGGTCATCCACTCAACCAGTCCAGCCTTATAGAGTGCACCAACACCCATCAACATGCAGCTCACGGTGCAGTTGCCGCCGATCCAGTTGCGTAAGCCCTTGCCCAGAGCACTCTTGATGACGGGCAGGTTGACCGGGTCCAGAACGATGACAGCGTCATCATGCATCCGGAGGGTGGAAGCGGCGTCAATCCAGTGCCCAGACCAGCCGGCGGTGCGCAATCTCGGGAACACGTTATTGGTGTAGTCACCGCCTTGCGCCGTGATGATGATGTCGCAACTCTTGAGTGCTTCTATGTCCGCAGCGCTTTTGAGTTTTGCGCCTGCACCTGCCACAGCCGGGGCAGAGCCTCCCGCGTTGGACGTCGAAAAGAATACCGGCTCGATCAGGTCGAAGTCACCCTGCGAATGCATCCGGTCCATCAGGACGGAGCCGACCATGCCGCGCCAGCCGACGATCCCTACTACATTTCCAACCTTCATCTTGCTACCCCTTTCGA
>JAYVRP010000409.1:0-1968 GCA_043776215.1 Rhodoferax sp.
CGATGCCGCTGCGCCCCGGAATGTTCGCCCGCGTGACGACGGTTTTTGCAATCAGGGAAATGGCGATGATCGTTCCTGAGGAGGCGATTGTTCCCCAGGGGGGTCGGCAGTTTGTTATCAAGGTGGTGGCGCCCGAGGCCGTTCCGGCTGCGCCAGGGCGTGTCCTGCCGCCAGACACCAAATTCGTGTCGTTGCGCCAGGAGGTCAAGCTCGGCGCGCGCCAGTTGGGCAAGGTGGAAATCACCGAAGGGGTGGCGGAAGGCGAAACCGTGGTCGTTGCGGGGCAGCAGCGTCTGCAACGCGATGGCAGTCCCCTGCGTATTGTCGAATTGGGGCGCCCGGGGCAGGGTGGAGCACCCGCCACAGCGGCATCGGGTGCGGCATCGACACCCGTCGCAGCAGCCAGCCGTTAGGCGAAACACCCGAGGATCCGACATGCAATTGGCTGAAACATCCATTCGACGCCCGGTATTTGCGTCGGTCCTCTCTCTGCTGATCATGCTGATTGGCGCGGTGTCCTTCAACCGTTTGTCGGTGCGGGAGTATCCCAAGATCGACGAACCCGTCGTCAGCGTGCAAACGCGTTTCGGCGGCGCCTCCAGTGAGGTGATTGAGGGGCAGGTCACCAAGATCCTCGAGGATTCGTTGTCGGGCATCGAGGGTGTGGACGTCATCACTTCGATCAGCCGGCCGGAACGTAGCCTGATTTCGATCCGCTTCGCGCTCAGCCGCGATGCCGACTCGGCGGCTGCCGATGTGCGCGACAAGGTGTCCCGGGTGCGCCAGCGCCTGCCGCAGGGCATTGACGAACCGGTGATCGCCAAGGTCGAGGCCGATGCGTTCCCGGTGATCTTCATGGCCATGAGTTCCGACACCCACTCGGCGCTGCAACTGTCCGAGATGGCCAACCAGTTGGTCAAGCCAGTCCTGCAGACGGCCCCCGGTGCTGCCGATGTGACCGTGTTTGGCGAGCGCAAGTTCTCCATGCGCGTGTGGCTCGACCCGGACAAACTGGCCGCATTCCGCCTGACGGTGCAAGATGTCGAGGATGCCTTGCGCCGGTCCAATCTGGAGGTGCCAGCCGGGCGCATCGAGAGCGCCCAGCGGGAATTCAACGTCACCGCGGCCACCGACCTGCGGCGCCCTGCGGAGTTCCGGCAGGTGGTGATTCGCACCGTGAACGGGATGCCCGTACGTATCGGTGACGTGGCACGCGTCGAATCAGCGCCGGCAGACGAGCGATCATCGGTGCGCCTGAACGGGCGCGATTCTGTGGCGCTGGGAGTGATCCGCCAGGCCACGGCCAATCCACTGGACCTGTCTGCCGGCGTGCGCCAGCTGCTCACAAAAATAGAGCGCGACCTGCCGCCCGGCGTGACGATCGAAGTGGCGAATGACAATTCGGTGTTCATTGACCGGTCCATCAAGTCGGTGTACCAGACGATCGGCGAGGCCGTGTTGCTGGTGGCCCTTGTCATCCTGATCTTCCTGCGAACGCTGCGAGCCTCGATCATTCCTCTGCTGACCATCCCCGTAGCGCTGATCGGCGCCTTCGCGCTCATGTCCCTGGCCGGTTTCAGCATCAATACGCTGACACTGCTGGCATTGGTGCTGGCCATTGGCCTGGTGGTGGATGATGCCATCGTGATGCTGGAGAACATCTACCGCCATATTGAAGAAGGCATGACACCGTTCCAGGCGGCGATCAAGGGCTCGCGTGAAGTGGGTTTTGCCATCGTTGCCATGACCATGACGCTGGTGGCGGTGTACGCACCGCTCGCGTTCGCACCGGGGCGCACGGGGCGGCTGTTCACCGAGTTTGCACTGGCTCTGGCGGGTGCAGTGGTCGTGTCCGGTGTGGTGGCGTTGACCCTGTCTCCGATGTTGTGCTCGGTGTTGTTGCGCCATAACCCCAAGCCCAATTTCTTTGACCGGGGTATGGAACGTGCACTGGACGGGCTGACCAAT
>JAYVRP010000410.1:0-1968 GCA_043776215.1 Rhodoferax sp.
TGACGACCTCACCGCCGCCCTGGTGGCCACCGGGGCAACGATCGCGTTCGATGCCATTGGCGGCGGCAAGCTGGCCGGGCAGATTCTGCAATGCATGGAGGTGGCCATCAACCGCAGCGCCAAGGAATACAGCCGCTACGGCTCCAACGTGCACAAGCAGGTGTACGTCTATGGCGGGCTGGACCGTAGCCCGGTAGAGCTGCCACGCAACTTCGGCATGGCCTGGGGCGTGGGCGGCTGGTTGCTGTTCCCGTTCCTGCAGAAGGTCGGCTCCGACGCGGCGCAGAAGCTGCGCGAACGGGTCGCCGCCGAGCTCAAGACCACCTTTGCCAGCCACTACACGCGCGAGGTGTCGCTGGCCGAGGCGCTGCAGCCCGACGCGATCGCGGTCTATGGCCGGCAGGCGACGGGTGCCAAGTTCCTAGTGGTTCCCCACAAGCAGGCCTGAAATGACCTCGCACGACGACGGGCATGGGCACGATTTTCAGCATCATTGAGTGCTAATATTCGTGCCTCTACTCCAAGGAAGTTGGCATGCGCACCACGCTCGCAATGGATGATGAACTGCTGGCCAAAGCGCAGGCCCTCACGGGCCTGTCGGAAAAGTCAGCCTTGGTACGTGAAGCTTTGCACGCGTTGATACAGCGGGAAAGCGCCAAGCGACTGGCCCTCCTGGGCGGGTCCGAGCCCCGAGTGCGTGACGTTCCACGGCGGCAGACCGAACCAGCATGATTCTGGTGGACACGTCCGTCTGGATCGACCATTTGCGAACCCATGACGAAGCATTGGCTCGCTTGCTGGGCGATGGGCAGGTCCTGAAGCATCCGTTCGTGGTGGGGGAGTTGGCACTTGGAAACCTCGTCAACAGGGATGCCGTTCTTGGGGCACTTTCGGGTTTGCCTCAAGCACAAGTGGCGACCGACGACGAGGTTCAGCATCTCATCGCGGCAGACCGGCTGTTCGGAACCGGCATTGGCTACATCGCTGCGCACCTGCTGGCTTCCGTTCGCCTCACCGCGGGAGCACTGTTATGGACACGCGACAAACGTCTGATGGCTGAGAGTGCCAAGCTTGGATTGGCCATGCGGACCACGCATTGAGCGACAAACTGTAAGGCAGGCATCGCTTCATACCTTTCGAAACAGCGCTCCGGCGCGGCCCAGATGGCCGGCACAGCAACCCACTTGCAGGCACACCGTCGGCTCCATGGGCAGGGGCGCAAAGGCCTGTTGCGAGCTTGGGCGATAGGCAGGTCTCGCGTAGGCGCAAGATCTTCCGGTGGACCCATTCAGCTCCCGCAGGCCTGCCGTCATGGAGCGTTGACTTCCCGATCCGAATTACCTGGAGTATCGTGTCACTTGCCATGCCCTTCACGAGCCGTTTCTTCACCACCCTGTTGTTCGGCAATCTGGGCGGCGCGCTGCTGACATTCGCGTACTTCCGCTTTCTCGATCCGTTGGCGCTGGACGGGACCGCGCCCCTGGGCGGGTTCGAGATTGCCTATTTCGTGGTCGGCTTCTCGGTGCTTTTCCTGGTCGGGCAACGGGTGTCCGCGCGCTGGGCGAGCCCGATCATCGCGACCACCGGGGCGCTGCCGAGCGACCCGGCTTCGGACGCGCTGCGCCGACGCGCGGTGACGGTGCCTGCCTTTTACGCGTTGCTGACGTTTTCCGGCTGGGTCGCCTCGGGTCTGGTATGGGGTGCCGGATGGCCACTGCTCACGGGTACCTTCCGCCTCACGGGCGCGCTGCGCCAGGGTTTCGGCATCATCTTCGTAGCCGGCACGCTGGTCACCGTGTTCATCTTCCTGGCCACCGAACGCATCTGGCGCGAGCGCCTGCCCACGCTGTTTCCGGTCGGTGACCTCGGCGCCACCGGCGCGCCGCGCCTGCGGGTGCGCACCCGGCTGGTGGTGCTGTTCCTGCTGATGAGTGTGCTGCCGATGGTGGTGCTCTCGGTCGCCACGCT
>JAYVRP010000411.1:0-1965 GCA_043776215.1 Rhodoferax sp.
CCACAACTGTACTGCAGGCGAGCCCAAAGCCCGCCCAGGAGCTGTCAAGCCAGTAGACGAAATGTTCAGCAAGCTGGCTGACCCGGCTGCGCGGTGGCAATGGATACTCGTTTCGGATTGATCGCTTCATCGCGAACCCCCTGCTTGTTGTCGTCGTGTATGCATCGGGCCCGCGTACCCGGTTGCCTGGGACGATACTCGGGTAGCCCCGCTGACGACTGCACTTTTTATTCGTGATGCGGGCCATTCACATCCCGAATACCGCACAGGGAAACCATGGCAACTTACACCGCCGACATCACCTGGGAGCGTCACCAGGCGGATTTCCTGTCGGGTCGCTACAGCCGTGCGCACCGCCTGCAATTCGACGGGGGCGTTGACATGCCAGGATCCTCTTCACCCCACGTCGTCGCCTTGCCGTGGTCAGACCCGGCAGCAGTCGACCCGGAGGAAATGTTCGTCGCCTCGATTGCGAGTTGCCACATGTTGTGGTTTTTGTCGATCGCGGCAAAACACCGGTTCAGCGTGGACAGCTACCACGACCATGCGGTCGGCGAAATGCGCCGGAACGATGCAGGCAAGCTGTTCGTCGCGCGCGTGACGCTGCGCCCGGCTGCCGTTTTTGGTGGCGATCACCGGCCCGACCGAACAGAACTGGAGCGCCTGCACCATGAGGCGCACGAGGAATGTTTCATTGCCAACTCGGTGCTGACCGACATCGTGTGCGAGCCGGCGTGATGCGCCAGGGGTCCATCTCCCCAGGCGCACCCTGTAAGTAGAAACCCGCAGCGTGACATGGTGGCGGCGGTGCTACTGTGGCAGGCCAACTTCACCGAAAACCCCATGAAAAATCACCTGACGCAACTACTTGGCCGCACCACTGCGACGCTGTGCCTGGGCGCCCTCGCCTGTATGCCTGCAACAGCATTTGACGGCTGGCACCTGGAGGAATCGGTCGCCATCGCCGGCCCCAGCACCAGTTGGGACTATGTGTCGCTGCACGCGCCGTCCAACAACCTGTTCATCGGGCACCGAAAGACCGGGCTACAGGTGTTCAATGTGACCAGCAGGAAGGTGGTCAAGGTCATTGAGGGAACGGCTTCGGCGAGTTCCAATGGCGCAGTGGTGATTGACGAGTTCGACCTCGGCGTGTCTACCAACGAGGACGGAACGTTGACGCCGTTTTCCCTGAAATCACTGGAAGCACGGGGTTCCATCAAGCTCGGCGAAGAACTCGACTCCGCGCACTACGACCCAGTCACCAAGCGGCTGCTGGTGAACATGGCCTCCGACAAGGACGGCACCGGTCTGCTGGTGCTGGAGGTTCCTTCACTCAAGACTCTGGGAACCATTCGAGTCAGTACCAAGAAGCCCGAACACGCCGAACCCGATGGCAAGGGCAACCTCTTCATGGCGTCGCGCGATGAAGCCCGGGTCTACCGCATCAACATGAAAGACATGGTGGTGACCGCCCAGTGGCCCACGCCGGGCTGCGTGCAAACAAACGGCCTGGCACTGGACCACACCAACCAGCGTATCTTCCTGGGTTGCCGTGGAACCGCCCCGGTGGAGGCACTTACGACACCGGGCCCGGTCACCAAGCCCAGCTTCGTGGTGATGAATGCGGTGACCGGCGACATTGTCTTTAAGCACGAAATCGGAGGTGGCAACGACGCGGTGGTTTTCGACCCCGACCTGAAGCGCATCTTCCTTGCCAATGGCGTGCATTCGCAGATCACAGTCTTCGAGCAAGTCACTGCCGATGCCTACAAGCCGTCCGAAACGCTCGGCACCGGCAACGGTGTGCGCACGATGGCCCTCCACCCGGTGACCAAGAAGCTGTATGCCGTCACCTCGGAGGGAAGCGCCGACTACAGCAAGAAGATCACCACCAGTGTGTCGCCGTACTACGCCAACACATTCTTCGCGGATCGCTTCATGGTGCAGAGCTATAGCAAGTAACCT
>JAYVRP010000412.1:0-6315 GCA_043776215.1 Rhodoferax sp.
AGCGAGCACGTCGACGCTTGCGAAGGCGGGGTTGGGCTGCACGACCTTCATCGGTGCGCCTTGCGCGATCAGGGTGTTGGCGACGGCGTGGATGCCGTATGCCGCTGCCGCAATTTCACCTGCGGCGATGCCCTGAAACAAGGGCAAGACGCCGACTGTCAACTTCGGGTTTTGTGCCGCAAACTGCGGCAGGAAATCCGCGCCTTGCGTCTTTTCGATCCATTCGTAGAAGGCATAGACGGTCTCCGCCACCAGATCGGAGCTGCCGACCTTGCCTTTGAGATCAGGACGCAGAAGGTCGCGCAAGCCGGTGATCGGCGTCTTCACCAGGTTGGTGTTGTAGGCCAGCACGAAAGGCATGACGGCGACAACCGGCACCGCACCGTACAGCAGATGTTCCATGGGGTAGTCTGCCAGCGCCGGCCCGACCGGTTTCAGGAAATAGTTTTCCTGCGCCTTTTCCTTGTACCAGATGGCGTTCGCGTACTGGGAGATATCGGCGCCGTCGAGCTTGTTGTTCTTTTCGTTCTCGATCGCCTGCATGTGGGTGACGGTTGTGAGCAGGCGCCGGACCTCGACCTTGATTTCCGGGTGCTGGGCCATGAAGTCCCGGGTGACGCGCTCCAGCACCTGCGGCACTGCCTGGTGGTAGATCACGAGGGCGCCTTCTTTTTTGGCGGCAGCCACGATGCGTTGCCAATTGGCGTCACCTTGTTGCGCCCAGGCGGTGGGCGAAGTGGCCGCGAACGCCGCCACAGACGCCATTGCAGTACGCCGGTTCGGGCTGGTCGATGGTTTTCTGACAGTCATGTGTACTCCTGTGCGCCGGTCAAAACCGGCAAAGTGTTGACGATTGCCTCAATGCGTCGCGGCCCGATGGCCGGATGCGTGGTGATGCCGATGGCCTGGAAGATACCACCGACAGTCGGCCCAACCGGCCGATTCAGGTCGAAGTAAGCCCGCCATCCAGTGGCATGGCTACGCCCGTGATCCAGGCCGATTCATCACTGGCCAGGAACAGCGCCAGGTTGGCGCAGTCGCCCAGCACGCCCAGGCGGCGCAGCGGGTGCCTGGCAGCGACCACGGCCTGCTGCTCTGCAAAGGTGGTGGTATTGCCGGCCTTTTGTGCCCGCGCCTCCCACACACCGGCCATGAGTGGTGTCGGAATCGAACTCGGGCAGATCGCGTTGCAGCGGATGTTGCGGGGGCCGTACTCCGCGGCGATCTGCCGCGTCAGGCCCACCACACCAGTCTTGGCCGCCGAGTAGTGCGGGATGTCCGGAATGCCGATCAGCCCGGCCGTACTGGACTGGTTGATGATCGATCCGCCGCCGCCCGCGATCATGTGCGGCAATGCGTACTTCGACGACAGCCACACGCTGGTCAGGTTGATGCCGATCATGCGGTTCCACTGCTCCAGCGTCATGTCGATCGCGTTGGTGGCCTCGGCGATGCCGGCATTGGCATACAGGATATCGAGCCTGCCGAACGCGGCCACGGTCTCGGCCACCATGCGCTCGATGTCCTGCGGCAGCATCACGTCCACTGTGGTCGCGATCGCGCCATGTCCCGCGCGTCGTGCAGTCTCGCGCACTGCGTCGGCCTGGATGTCGGCACACATCACGCGCGCGCCTTCTGCGGCGAACAGCTCTGCAGTCGCACGGCCAATGCCGGAGGCGGCTCCTGTGATGATGGCCACCTTGCCCTTGAGTCTTTCTGCCATGGGTGTTGTCTCCTGGTATGTGGACAAGTCGGCGCCTCGGGGCGGTGTCCTTGTGGATGAATTCAATGATGAAAGGCGCGGTCACCTCCAATTGATCTTACAGTCGATCAGGATCGGGCCGTTCGGCTTCGGCCAATGTGCGCGCCGATGAACTGAGCGGCATGGCGCTCCACCATCTCCCGCAGCGAACCCGGCAACGGTTACGATTGCCCCACACTCAATCCGCACCATGGCAACTCGCGACATCAACCTCGGCTTCATGAGCATGCGCCACGCCACCTTGCCTGAGCGTGTCGCCGCCGCTGCACAGGCGGGCTTCAACGGCATTGCACTGCGCGCCGACCGCTGGGCCGAAACGCTACGCAGTGGCTGGAGCGGCCCCCGCATCCGCGCGCTGCTCGAACCACACGGACTGCGCGTGAGTGAGATCGAACCCCTGCGGCTGCTGCGCGACGACCTGCTCGATGCCGTGGTCGAGATGGTGCAGGCCCTGGACGTGCCCCGGGTGCAGGTCACGCCGCCCATTGACGGCACGCCGGTCGATCTGACACAGGCGGCTCAATGGCTGCGCAAGGCGGCGGCGCGGCTGCGCGGCACCCAGCTGGCCATCGAGTTCCTGCCGCCCACGGATGTGCCCGACGCGGCGGCGGCCCTGCGGCTGATCGAGCAGGCCGGTGGTGCCCCGAACCTCGGCCTGTGCGTGGACAGCTGGCATGTTTTCCGCGGCGCCGGGTTGGCATCACTGTCCGGGCTGGATGGCGCGCGGGTCCATGTCATCCAGATCAATGACGGCCCGTTGCGCGCCACGGTGCCCGACTATATTGAGGACTGCATCCGTTTTCGCGTGCCTTGTGGACACGGGGCGTTCGACCTGCCCGGGTTCCTGCGCCTGCTGCCACCCTCGATGCCGATCAATGTGGAGGTGATCAATGAGGAGCTGGATCGCCTGCCACCCATGGAACTGGCGCAACTGCTGTTCGACAGCACAGTGGCAACGCTGCAGGCCTGCGGCCGGCGTTGAGTGCGGGCACGCGACAGCGTTTTACACGGGTCTGAAACCCCACCCAGGAGACCGACCCCATGGACCCCGCACCCGCCGACATGCAGCAGCTGATGCACATGGTGCGCCGCGTGGATGACCGCCAGCAGCTGACGGAATTGCTGTCACGCTACGGCATGGCGGTCGATGACCGCGATTTCGACACCATTGGCCGCCTGTTCGCACCCGATGGTGAATTCCATGGTGTCAAGGGGCGCCAGCAGATTGTGGATTTCTACCGCGCACGCACTTCCACCTTCAGCACCAGCTCGCATTACGCGCTGACCTGGCACTTCGATTTCGAGTCCGATGACCAGGCCAGCGGCGTGGTCAACGCCCATGCCGAGCTGTGCATCGGCGGCAAGACCGTGCGCTTGGCGCTGCGTTACCTGGACCGTTATGTGCGCAGCCCGGCGGGCTGGGTCTTCCAGCAGCGCTTGCTGAAGTTCCGCTACGTGCTGCCCCTGGATGCGGTTGCCGACGGGCTGGACGATCCCTGGCGCGTGCGCTGGCCGGGCGGCGTGCCGCAACTTGCCGATTTGCCAGACAAGCTGCAGACCTACATCGACAGCCGCAGGGTGCAGACACCTGCGGCCCTGCCGCCGAATGCCTGATACCGCTCGACGACCCGCCTCCAAGGGGACACCACGCCCTGCGCGACTCGGCGCACAGCGCGGTGGTGGCGCTGTGCCAGTCCTGTCTGCTGATCGTTAGCCGCAGGGTGTGGCATGTGCGGACTGCGTGAAGCGGAGTTCGCCCGCGCTTGCAGCCGCCCCGCCCCTATGCACCCGGGTTCTCGCCCTGCGTCCCCACCAATGCCTTGCGCATCTCCGGGCTGTCCGGAAAAGGTTCGCCGCCCAACGGTGCCTGGGCACGTACTGCCTCGATCTCTGGCAGCCGCTCCTGGAGTCGCCAGCGCCCGTCCGGGCAACGTACCAGTGTGTCGCGATAACGCCCGAAGGCGCGGATGCCCGGCCCGTCGGGGTACCGGTCCAGCCGCGCAAACATGCTGCGCACCGTGGCCGTGTCGCCGTCGATGGACACCATCGGGGCCATCACCACGTGCTTGTGGTACATCGTCGGCGCATGCGAATGGGCACGGAACCCCGCGCGCAGCTCGGCATGCCCGCGCATGAACGCGCGCCCCGGCCAGTCGAGCACCGCGTCCTCAGTCCAGCAGTCTATCCAGGCGTCTTCCAGGCCGTAATCCAGGCAGTGGCCGTAGGCATACAGCGTGTCGAGGATGGACTGCTCGTCTTCGAGCAGCCGGAGTCGTTCTTCAATGCCCATGGGCGTCCCCCTTGCTGTGTGTGGATGGCGTGTGGTTGGCGCCCTGATCCTTTGCCAGCGCAGGCGCTTGCGCGCGCGCAGCTTCTTTTTCGACGATGCGATTTCGGATGCGCCAATGGCCGTCCGCGCAACGCACCAGCGTGTCGACGTAACGGCCGAAGGCGTAGATCTCCGGCCCGGCCGTGCTGATGTACGGGTCGAGCCGGAAGAACATGCTGCGTACCAGCGCGCTGTCGCCATCGACCGAGATCTGCGGCTGCACCAGCATGTGCTTGTGCCAGGCGTCGGGTGCGTGGGTGTGGCGCCGGAACCCTGCGCGGATCTGGTCGTGCCCCTTCAAGGGCTGTGGATACATGCTCCAGCCCAGCTCGCCATCAGCGGCAAAGCAGTCCATGAAACCTGCCTCGTCGCCGTAATCCAGGCAGTGGCCATAGGCAAACAGCGTGCGCACGATGGCACGCCTGTCCTCCAGCACCTGCAGGCGCTGCGCGATGTCTGGGGGGGGTGGCGTCTGCACCATGGCTACCTCCTGTTTCGGTCGTCTTTGCGGCAAGCCGCCGCGCGAATGACCTTGTGGTTTGTCCTGATTGTCTTCCTGCCCTGATTTCGATATTATCCATTTCGTTGTTTTTTTGCGCGCCGACGGCTCGACCGGTGGCCGCGCCGATCCATTTCAAGAGGAGACACCATGCTCAAGAAGCTGCTCAGCACGTTCCTGCTCGCCTGCTCGCTGGTGGGGGCTACACCATCCGCATGGGCCCAGCAGCCGCGCGATGGCGGGGTGCTGCGCGTCGGCATCCAGTCCGAGCCGCGCAGCCTGGACCCACTGCTGGTCATCACCGACGGCGCCACCGGCCACGTGGTATCCAACATCTTCAACACCCTGGTGCGTTACGACGCCAAGATGCAGATCGTGCCCGACCTGGCCACCCACTGGCGGCTGGAAGACGACGGCCGGGCCATCGACTTCTTCCTGCGCAAGGGTGTCAAGTTCCATGATGGCACCGATTTCGATGCCGCCGCTGTCAAGTTTGCGTTTGATCGCATCCTTGACCCGGCCAATTCTTCCCCCTATCGCAGCTTCTTCAAGCCGGTCGAGCAGGTGGTGGTCATCAACCCGGGCACCGTGCGGGTGGTACTGTCTCAGGCCTGGCCCGGCTTCTTCTACCAGCTGTTGTATGTTGGGGGCATGGGCATTCCGTCTCCCACCGCCGTCAAGGCGCTGGGCAATGCGGGCTTTGCCCGCAAGCCCGTCGGTACCGGGCCGTTCCAGTTCTCCGACTGGGCCTCCGGCGAGCGCATCGTGCTGACCAAGAACCCCAACTACTACCGTGCCAAGATGCCGCACCTGGACCGGCTCGAATTCAAGGTGATCCCCGATTCCACGGCGCTCACAACCAGCCTGCGCACCGGGCAACTCGACCTGGTGCGCGACATCCCGACCCAACTGCTGCCGCTGCTGGAAAAGGAGCCCACGCTGGTGCCCAGCGTGAAAAACGCCTACTCGTTCGACTGGCTCGCGCTCAACGCAGCCAAGCCGCCGTTCAACGACGTGCGGGTGCGCCAGGCCGTCAACATGGCCATCGATCGCGACGCGCTGGCAGTGGCGGTGTACGGCAAGGGCGCCAAGGGTTCGACGGCGCAGGTCGCCAGCGCCAACGACTTCCACCATCCCAAAAAGCTGCCAACCTTCACTTATGACCCCGAGAAAGCGAAAAAGCTGCTGGCGGAGGCCGGGCAGTCGGGCCTGAAGTTCACCCTGGTCTCGTCCACGGTGAAGCCGCAACTGGGCCAGGAGGCGACCGTCATCCAGGCCCAGCTGGCCAAGATCGGCGTCACCGTCACGCACCAGGTGATGGAGCATCAGGCCTGGCTGGCCAATGTGCTGCGCGGCAAGAACTTCGAGGCCTCGACGGTTGGCGGCACTGGCGGCCCCGAGCCGAACAGCTATGTCATGTTCTGGACCAAGGACAACCCGGTCAACTTTGTGAGCCTGAACAACGCCGAACTGTTCGAGCTGGTGCCGAAGGCCCAGGGCATCATCAACGATGCCGAGCGCAAGAAGGCCTACCACCGGATCCAGGAACTCGGCGCCCAGGAAGCCAGCTGGATGGCGCTGATGGAGGTGCCCTCCAACGCAGTTATGTCCAGCAGGATCAAGGGTTATGTGCACCTGCCCTACAACGTGAGCTACTTCGACGAAGTCTGGCTGGCGCCGTGACCGGCTGAGCGTGTTGGGCCAAGGCTTGTTCTTCAGCGCCCT
>JAYVRP010000413.1:0-24260 GCA_043776215.1 Rhodoferax sp.
TCTGGGCTTTGGCTGCGGGTTCCGCAACACCTAAATCGATCGCCTCCTGCAGGTAAATGTTGAGCGGAATCATCCGCCGCTCGATGTACACATGGTTGATGATGACTTCGATCTGGCCGTCGCCGTCGCGGTCGCTGATTTCCACCTGGCTGGGCGCGAATTTCTCAAGCTCGGCGATCAGCTCGTCGTCGAAGCGATCGCGCGGGAACGCGACGTTGCTGTACTCGAGTGTGTCGGCCATGCGGCCGACCCGGTCGTGCTGCTTCACCAGCAGGTACTTGCCCTTGATCTGCTCACGGGTGGTGTCCTTTTGCGGCGGGTAGTAGTCTTTGATGACCTTGAACACATAGGGAAAGGATGGCAGGTCGAACACCAGCATCACCATGCCCTTGATACCGGGAGCGATGCGGAACTTGTCGGTCGAATGGCGCAAATGGTGCAGGAAGTCGCGGTAAAAAAGCGTCTTGCCCTGCTTTTGCAGACCCAGCGCGCTGTACATCTCGTTGCGCGGCTTGCGCGGCATCATGCTGCGCAGGAACTGCACATAGGCGCTGGGCACCTCCATGTCCACCATGAAGTAGGCGCGCGCGAAACTGAACAGGATCAGCAGGTCGTCCTCGCCGAAAAGCGCAGCGTCGATGACCAACTGGCCGGCTTTGTTATGCAGTACGGGCAGCGCAAACGGCTGCTCGTTGAAACCATTGATGATCTTTCCAACGAGGTATGCGCCCTTGTTGCGGAAAAACAGGCTTGACAACACCTGGATCTGAAAGTTTGCGCGCAGCTTGACCTCGCCGAGTCGCTGCACCATGGCACCATGCACCAGGCCACAGTCACGCTCCAGGTTGTCGAACGGCCGGCGCAGGTCAAAGTCCGAAACCATTTGCACCAGCACTTGCTTCAGGTTGTCGTGGGTCGGGTAATACGAGCGGTAGGTCGGCAGCGCAGCAGGCTCGTCGTTCTCGATGTATTCAGTGCTGACGGCGGGCCGCACGAAGATGAAGTCGTTCTGGAAGTAGCTGCGGTGCAGGATCTTGGTGGTCACGGAGTTGAAGAAGGTCTCGGCAAGCTCCGGCTGGTGGTGGTCCACCAACAGGCCGATATAGTGCAACTTGATCTGCTGCCAGACCTCCATGGGCTTTTCGCCGGCCTTGAACTCGCGCTCGAGCCGCGTGGAGCACTCGCGCACGCGCAGGTCATAAAACTCGATGCGTTCGCGCTGGGCCCGCTGCTGACCATGCCAGTCTGCCGTTTCGAAACGGTGCTTGGCACGGGCTGACTCGGTCCGGAACAGCCGGTAATGGCGGTTAAAACCATCCATCATCGCCTTCGCGATGTCGTAGGCCAGGGGAGAGTCAAGCCGTTGGGGAAACATGATGGCGTCAATCCTCGTCGATGGCATCCGCCGACAGCCCGGCATGCGGATAGCGTTTGAGCGCAGTACGAAACACATCCATCACGTTGTGCGGGTTGTCCATGCTGACCTGCAAGTCCTTCAGGAGCCCGTCACGTAGCCCGTACACCCAGCCATGCACCGTGACCTTCTGGTCGCGCGCCCAGGCATCCTGCATCACGGTCGACAACGCCACATTGCCGACCTGCTCGATCACGTTCATCTCGCACAGCGTGTCTTCCTGTTGGGCCACCGGCAGATGGTCGATCCGTTTGCGGTGTCGCATCCGCACATCCTGGATGTGGCGCAGCCAATTGTCCGCCAGCCCGATACGCGCGCCCTGCAGTGCAGCCCGCACGCCAGCGCATCCGTAGTGGCCAACCACCATGATATGTTCCACGCGCAGATGCTCCACCGCAAACTGGATGGTGGACAACGCGTTCAAGTCCGAATGCACCACCACATTGGCCACATTGCGGTGCACGAACACCTCGCCTGGCTCCAGGCCGGTGATCTGATTCGCTGGCACCCGGCTGTCAGAGCAGCCGATCCACATGTAACGTGGCTTTTGCTGCGCCATCAGGCCCGTGAAGAAGCCGGGCCGCTCGCGCTGGATCTGGGCGGCCCAGGCACGGTTGTGGTCGAGCAGGTGTTGCAACGAAGAAGTCATGCCGCGATTGTCGGGTTGAACGAGAGAGTTGTCGGGGACCGAACTGGCCGGTCGCCGGCCGCGCGGGAAGTGTTGCTGGCCCTCAGGCCGTTTCGGCGTAGAGCTCCCGTCCGATCAGCATACGGCGGATCTCGCTGGTACCCGCACCAATTTCGTACAGCTTGGCGTCGCGCCACAAACGGCCCAGGGGATAGTCATTGATATAGCCGTTGCCGCCAAAAATCTGCACCCCTTCACCAGCCATCCAGGTGGCCTTCTCGGCGCACCACAGGATCACCGACGCGCAGTCCTTGCGCACCTGGCGAACATGGTCAGCACCGAGGGCATCGAGATTCTTGCCCACGGTGTAACAGTAGGCGCGCCCGGCCTGGAGCACGGTGTACATGTCGGCGACCTTGCCCTGGATCAGTTGGAACTCGCCAATGCTCTGGCCGAACTGCTTGCGGTCATGGATGTAGGGCACGACGCTGTCCATCACCGCCTGCATGATGCCGATCGGACCCGCAGACAGCACGGCGCGTTCGTAGTCCAGGCCGCTCATGAGCACTTTGGCACCCGAGTTCAGGCTCCCCAGGATGTTTGCTACTGGTACTTCGACGTTCTGGAACACCAACTCGCCTGTGGAACTGCCACGCATGCCCAGTTTGTCGAGCTTTTGCGCGATCGAAAAGCCCTTCATGCCACGCTCGATCAGGAAGGCCGTGACGCCGCGGGCACCGAGTTCAGGTTCGGTTTTTGCGTACACCACCAGTGTGTCCGCATCCGGGCCGTTCGTGATCCAGAACTTGCTGCCGTTGAGCAGGTAAAAGCCGCCTTTGTCTTCGGCCCGCAACTTCATGGAAATCACATCGCTGCCAGCGCCAGACTCGCTCATGGCCAGCGCACCCACATGCTCGCCGGTGATGAGTCGGGGCAAATATTTCTTGCGCTGCGCTTCGGTTCCGTTGCGCTTGATCTGGTTCACGCACAGGTTGCTGTGAGCGCCGTAACTCAGGCCCACGGAAGCGGATGCGCGGCTGATTTCCTCCATGGCAATCATGTGCGCCAGGTATCCCATATTGGCACCGCCGTATTCTTCGCCCACGGTGATGCCCAACACACCCATCGCACCCATCTTCTGCCACAGGTCCATCGGAAATTGGTCGCTGCGGTCGATCTCGGCCGCGCGCGGGGCGATCTCGGCTTGCGCAAATTCGCGCACTGCATCACGCAGTGCATCGACGTCCTCACCGAGCTGGAAGTCGAGTCCGGGCATGTTCATGGAGAGTCTCCTTGTGTGACTGCTTGGGGGTTCAATAGGTTCTGGCCACCGGCACCAGAGTTTGCTGCATCACGGCGCAGACAGAGCGGTTACCGGCGTGATCCACATGCACGACATCGGCCGTTGTAACGATGATGCGCTTACCCGCGCGGACCACCCGCCCCGTCGCCAGCAGGGAGCCCCCTTGGTGTGCGCTCAGGAAATTGATCTTGTACTCCACCGTCGTTACTTCCATGCCCTCGGGTGCCTGAGTGAGCCCGGCGTAACCACCCACGATATCGGCCAACGCTCCCATGGCACCCCCATGGAAACCGCCCTGCTGCTGGGTGACCTTGTCGGAATAAGGCAATTCCACTTCACACAACCCAGGCGCCACGTGAACCAGGCGCGCACCCAAGTGGGCCATCATGCCCTGGCGCCGAAAGCTGTTCAGAATCCGCTCGTGCAGCGCCGGATACTCAAGCCCCTGCTCAGCCGCTGAAAGTGTCATACAAGGTCGTGGGTCAATTGACGTTTACGTAAACGTCAATTATGCTTGAACCTGGCGGTAAAGTCATCTTGGCAGGGGAAGCTCTCATTTCCTGGCAGCGGCTTTGCCCGCCTTGACCAACAGGGCGCGCGCTTCCCTTTCGTGTGCCTTGACCTCATCCAGATTCGCCACCAGATCGGCCATCTGTTCTTCCAGGGCCTTGCGGTGCGCGGCCAGGACCACCAGAAACTTCTTCAACTGGGCACCGGTGTCACGAGGACTGTCGTACATGTCAATGATCTCTCGCGCCTCTGTCAGCGACAAGCCGAGCCGCTTGGCACGCAAGGTCAACTTGAGGCGGGTTCGGTCACGGGCGCTGTAAACGCGGCTGCGACCGCCCGGACCTGTGCGTTGCGGCTGGAGCAGGCCCAAATCTTCGTAGAAGCGGATGGCCCGCGTGGTCAAGTCAAACTCTTTGGCCAGGTCGCCGATGGTGTAGGCAAGGGTCAGTGTCATTGGAAGGCGTTGGCCAGTGGATGAACGAACGGAGGTGACAGTGCAAAAAGGGCGCTGCTTCCTACAATGATGCCATTACATCTGACGTTAACGTAAACGTCAAACCGATCAAGGTCCACGATGAACGCGCTTGAACTCCAGTTGTGTTACCCGCTCGGCGACACCCTGCCGCAACCGGGGGGCAGTCTGGAAGTGGCTCCAGGCGTGCGCTGGATCCGCATGTCATTGCCGTTCGCGCTCAACCACATCAATCTCTGGCTGCTGCGCGACGAAATCGACGGGCGACCTGGATGGAGCATCGTCGACTGCTGTATTGCTGCGGAGGAGTCCAAAGCGCAGTGGGAGCAGGTGTTTGCCACCCAACTCGGCGGGTTGCCGATTTTGCGCGTCATTGTGACCCACATGCATCCGGACCACATCGGTCTTGCCCAATGGTTGTGTGAGCGATGGAATGTGCGCCTGTGGATCAGCGCAACCGATTACAACGTGGCACGCCTTGGCGCCCTCGGGCCGACTGCGTTCGGTGGCGACGCCGCCGCCGATTACTTCGCGTCGCATGGGCTCAATGACCCGGATTCCGTGACGCAGATCAAGGCGCGTGCCAGTTACTACCCGCGCCTGGTGCCAACGGTCCCGCGGCAATACCAGCGCATCAAGGACGGCCAGCTTCTGGCTATCGGCGGACACCACTGGACCTGCATCAGCGGGTACGGGCATGCGCCGGAGCATATTGCGCTGTACTGTGCCGACCTCGGCCTGCTGATCGGCGGCGACATGATGCTGCCGCGCATCTCAACCAACGTGAGCGTCTATGACGTGGAGCCTGAAGCCAACGCACTCAAGGAGTTTCTGGGTTCGATCGACAAGTTCAAGGCGCTCCCCGAAAACACGCTGACCTTGCCTTCGCATGGCAAACCCTTCACCGGTTTGTACACACGCATCCAGCAGTTGCACGACCACCACCGGGACCGACTCTCGGAAGTGCTGGAGGCTTGCCGGGCTGCGGCCTGCAGCGCCGCCGATATATTGCCAGTCCTTTTCAAGCGCGAACTGGACTTGCACCAAAAAACATTTGCGATGGGTGAGGCGGTAGCGCACTTGCACGCCTTGTGGTATGACGGCAAGCTGCGGCGCACCATGGACGAAGCCGGAATCTACCGTTTCCGGGCCGACGGACTTACGCCCACAACGGCACTGATTCGTTCTTGAGTTGCTTTCGCAACAGCGCATAGTCAGGCACGACGGCTTGCACCGTGTGCCAGAACCTGGGGCTGTGGTCCATCACGCGCAGGTGACTGAGTTCGTGGGCCACCACGTAATCGATCACATCCATCCGAAAATGGATCAGCCGCCAATGCAGGCGGATGGAGCCGTCGCTTCGGGCACTGCCCCAGCGGGTGCCCGCACTGCTTAGTGAGAGTTTGCGCCATTGCACCTCGAGCCGAGGCGCGAAATGGTCCAGCCGCTCGGTGAAAACGCGTGTGGCCTGTCGCATCAACCAGGCCTGCACGGCGTCCCGGATCTGGGGCGCGCCGGCGTGGTGCGACAGGCCCAGATGCAGGTGATGCGGGTTCGTGCCGTTGAAGGCGTCGCTCCGGGTTTGCAGTACCGCGCTGGCATTTCCGAACGCGTGGGTAGCGTCCAGAACCAGACGCATGGGTTGTCCCAGGAAAGGAATTTCGGCCCCGTCCTTCCACTCGATCCGGCTTTCCAGCAGTCGTTGTTGGCGCTGCCGCGCCTCGTCGAGTTTTCGAATGATCCAGACGCCTTTTTCCTGCAGCGCGGTGTGCACCTCGGTCAGGGTGACCCACCGTGGCGCAGACACGACGAGGCCATCCGGCCCAACGGAAAAGCCGATAGTGCGGCGTTTGCCGCGCTTGAACTCATAGGCCACCGTGGCACCGGCAAGCCGTGCCTCACGGTTTGCGCGCGGATGGTGGAACTCGGCCCTGCCAGGTGCTGTTGTCGACGGTGAGGGAACCTTGGTGCCGGGCGCCACCGGCGCCGGCGCCGAGGGCGAGAAGAAGTCCAGCGTCAGTTGCATCAGGCCGCGCATCGGTACACAGTCTAGCGGTAAGCCTCGGGGTCCAACCGGCGCATCTCGGTCTCTATCCACGTTTCAACTTCGCGCATCAATTCGTCGGCGTGACGCCCCTGGCTCGGAATCGGGCGGCCGATGGACACATCGACCAGCCCCGGATGCTTGACAAAGGCCCTGCGGGGCCAGCACTTGGCTGACGACACTGCGATCGGAATTACCGGAGATCCGGTTTCGATGGCGAGGCGTGTTCCGCCGGATTTGTACACACCCTTCTGGCCACGTGGTATTCGGGTGCCCTCGGGAAACATGATGATCCAGATGCCCTGCGCCAGCAGGCCCTTGCCCTGGGCGACGACCCGGTTGAAGGCGCGGGCGCGCTGGCTGCGGTCGATATGGATCATGTCCAGGCGGCCCATCGCCCAGCCAAAGAACGGCACGTACAAAAGCTCCTTCTTGAACACGTAGGCCAATGGATGCGGCATCAACGTGGGCAGCAAAAAGGTTTCCAGCGTCGACTGATGTTTGACCAGCAGGATGGCCGGACTGGTCGCGCCGTCGGGGAGGTGCTCCATGCCACTGACACGCACCCGGATGCCCAGGATCACACGTGCGCCCTCGATGGTCCAGCGCAACCAGCGCACCGCCATCCACCACAAGGGCCTTCCGCGCAACCCGATCGATGCCGTCACCATGATGACACCCCATGGAATCACGGTCACCAGCATCCACAACATATGAAAAACAGAACGCAGGAACGCCGCGGTATGGCGCGGCGTCATGGCGCAGCAACAGCCTTGGGCGTTGCACTTCGATTGATCAGGAACCTCGCAAAAGCAGCGAGATCGTCGTGCACCAAAGTGCCCGGCGGAAAGTTGGCGGGCAGCGCACATCCCCGGTAGGCAGCGCCGCTGCCGGTCAACACCAGATGAGGTTCGCATCCGACCGACACGCCGGCCAGCAGATCTTCGACCGAGTCACCCACCGTGGGTGTACCGTGCAATTCGACACCAAAACGCTCTCCGATTTGTTCGAACAATCCGGGTTCGGGTTTGCGGCAATGGCAAGCATCATCCGGTGCATGGGGACAGTAGAAGACTGCGTCCACGCGGCCGCCCGCAGCCGCAAGAAGCTTGTGCATCCGGGCCTGGATGGCGTTGAGCATGGCAATTTCATACAAACCGCGCCCAATGCCGGATTGATTTGAAGCAATCACCACATGCCAGCCGGCATGGTTGAGCCTGGCGATTGCATCGAGCGCTCCGGGCAACGGTCGCCATGCGTCAGGTGAATCCACAAACGAGGTAGGCTCTTCGTTGATGGTGCCATCACGGTCGAGGATGACGAGTTTCATGGGCGCTCGAATCAATGGGCGAGCTTGGACAGGTCGGCCACACGGTTCATGGCGTCATGCAGGCATTGCAGGAGGCCTTGGCGGTTCAGGCGCAAGTCGAGTTCGTCGGCATTCACCATGACGCTCTCAAAAAATGCGTCGACTGGCGCACGCAAGGCGGCGAGCGTTTTCAGAGAAGCTGCGAAATCGCCGGCCTCGAATTGGGCGTCTGCGCAGGGGGTGACAGCTTTCATTGCGGCGTAGAGGTCTATTTCAGCCTCTGCCTGCAGCAGCACCTCGCTGACATGCGGGTCCACGTTCTGCGCCTTCTTGAGAATGTTGCCGATCCGCTTGTTGGCGGCTGCCAGCGCCGCCGCCTCGGGCAGGGCGGCAAATTCGCGCACAGCCACCAAACGCTTCGGAATGTTGGCCCACTCGGTCATCTTGCGCGCACAGAGGACCGCGTCCACTTCGGCGGGGGAAGACCCTCCATCCTTCAAGTAGCCTTTGAGGCGATCCTGGAGGAACTCGTCAAGCGCGGCAGATGCGTCATGCAGCAAGCCGGAGGGAAACGCTCCAAATGCCAACCCAATGAGTGTGCCGCTGGACATTGGCAAGGCGCGCTCGACCAACATGCGCACGACACCCAAGGCGTGCCGGCGCAAAGCGAAAGGATCCTTGTCACCCGTTGGCAAGTTGCCAATGCCGAACATGCCCACCAGTGTTTCAAGCTTGTCGGCAAGGGCGACGACGACTCCCGGCAAACTGCGCGGCAACGCGTCACCGGCAAAACGCGGCTTGTAGTGGTCTTCGATCGCATTCGCCACGTCGTCGCCAAGACCGTCGTGGCGCGCGTAGTAGCCGCCCATGATGCCTTGCAATTGCGGAAACTCGCCAACCATATCGGTGAGCAGGTCTGCCTTGGCGAGACGCGCTGCGGTGTCCGCTGCTGCGGCAAGCGAGTCACCACCAAGTGCGCGCGAGATGCCCCGAGCGATCACACGAACACGCGCCACCCGCTCACCCTGGCTGCCGAGCTTGTTGTGGTAGACCACCTTGTCGAGACCGGCAACACGTGATTCCAGCGTTTTGCGGCGATCCTGGTCAAAAAAGAATTTGGCGTCGGCCAAGCGCGGCCGCACCACACGCTCGTTACCACCAATGACAGCACTGGGATCTGCGGGCGATATGTTGCTGACCACCAAAAATCGGTTGGTGAGCTTGTCGGCGGCGTCGAGCAAGGGAAAATACTTCTGGTTCGCCTTCATCGTGAGAATGAGGCACTCCTGAGGCACCTCGAGGAACCCGGATTCGAACGTACACACCAGAACATTGGGGCGCTCAACCAACGCTGTGACTTCATCCAGCAGGGCCGCGTCCGGCACCACCTTCGCGCCACCACCGATGCGCGCACATGCGGCCTCGACCTGCCTTTCGATGTGGGCCCGGCGCTCGGAGAAACTGGCTATCACCGACCCGTCGCGCGACAGCGTCGCGGCGTAGTCGTCCGCGTGCTCAATCGTCACCGGCGAAACAGGGGACTCGAAGCGGTGGCCCAACGTTGTCCTGCCCGAGCGCAATCCCAGCGCGTGGAGTGGAACCACATCGGGGCCATGCAAAGCGACCAGGCCATGGGCGGGTCGCACAAAACTCACGCTGGTCCATCCGGGCAAGTCGCAGTCGGACTCGAGTTGGTACGTCATGACCTTCGGAATCGGCATCCTGGCAATGGCGTCCAGCAGCGCAAACTGCAGCCCCTCGGCCAGGGTCACCCCCTGCAAGACGCTGTCGAGGAACAAGGCCTCCGACTTGCCGTCCATGGCACGGCGCAAATCTGCAACCTCTGTGGCAGGGGCGCCGAGTGCCTGCAACTTTTTCTGCAAGGCAGGTGTCGCCTGCCCTGTTGCATCCAGCCCCACACTCACCGGCATCAATTTCTGGGACTGTGGCTTGTCCGGCGCCCGAGTAACGACCCCGCGGACATGTACCGCCAGGCGGCGGGGTGATGCAAATACACTGCAAGGCGCATCGTCGGCCACGAGCCCGTGCTCGGAAAGACCACGGGCAAGGACCCGCCCAAATGCCTCCCCGAGGGTTTCCAGCGCTTTCGGCGGCAACTCCTCCACCAGCATCTCAACAAGTAGGTTGTTCATATCGTTCAATCGATTGCAAGTGACGTACACCACTGGTCCTGGATGATCAGGCGCCTCATGCGGCCTTCCGGTTCATCTGTTCGACCCAGGCGCGGGGCGCCAGCGGGAAACCCAAACGCTCGCGGCTTTCAAAATAGCTTTGCGCGACAGAGCGAGCGAGGTTCCGGATACGCCCCATATACGCCGCGCGTTCGGTCACGCTGATGGCGCCACGCGCGTCCAGCAAGTTGAAACTGTGCGCCGCCTTGAGGACCTGCTCGTAAGCCGGCAAGGCGAACTGCTTGTCCACCAGATTGGCTGCCTGCTTTTCGTGTGCGACAAATGCCGCAAACAAAAAATCGACATCGCTGTGTTCGAAGTTGTACGCCGACTGCTCCTTTTCGTTTTGCAGGTAGACATCGCCATAACTCATGTCTGCGGTCCACTTCAGGTTGTAGACGTTGTCGACGTCCTGCAAATACATCGCAAGCCGCTCGAGACCATAGGTGATTTCGCCGGTGACAGGTCGGCAGTCAATACCCCCGACCTGTTGGAAGTAGGTGAACTGCGTGACCTCCATGCCATTGAGCCAGACCTCCCAGCCCAAGCCCCAGGCACCGAGCGTAGGATTCTCCCAGTCGTCCTCCACGAATCGGATGTCGTTCCGTTGAAGGTCAAGACCCAGAGCTCGCAGTGAACCGAGATACAGCTCGAGAATATTGGCAGGAGCCGGTTTCATTACGACCTGGTACTGGTAGTAATGCTGCAACCGGTTGGGGTTCTCCCCATACCGTCCGTCTTTGGGTCGCCGGCTGGGCTGCACATAGGCCGCCTTCCATGGTTCGGGGCCGATGGCACGAAGAAAGGTCGCCGTGTGTGACGTGCCCGCCCCGACCTCCATGTCGTAGGGCTGCAACAGGACGCAACCCTGGGCGTCCCAATAGGACTGCAGCGTGAGGATGATCTGTTGGAAAGTCAGCATGGGTTCTCGCTGGGAGCACGCCGCGCCCGGCCGTTCAGGCCAAGGCGCAGCAATAGGGACAGGATGACGAATTTGACGGTGGTCCGGTGCAGTTGTCTGGCACTGGCAACGCCCGCTTCTTTGATTTTACGGGGCTTCGGAACTGCGCTGACATGACAACGGCCTCATTGCGCCGGGCACGTTCGCGCTGGTGCCAGCAGCGTCAATGCTTCCTTCGCCACAAGAACGCTGCCAGCACCACGCCGGCATTGGTGAGCCACAGAGGCCACAAGCCGAACCGGGACACCCACCAGGCAAAGGGGGTCACACCGTTTCGCCCTTCAACGGCACCTGTCAGGATTCCGCGGGTATGCCGCGCCAGCGCATGGGTCACCCGGCCAGTGTGGTCGATGATGGCTGTCTCGCCGGTATTGGTGGCCCGGATGAACGGCCGATCAAACTCCAATACACGCATGCGCGAAATGGCCAGGTGCTGGTCGATTGCCAGCGTGTTGCCAAACCACCCGATGTTGCTGATATTGACGAATACGGTAGGCGCATTGGCGGGATCAGCGAATCGCGCCCCCAACTCCTCGCCAAACAAATCCTCGTAACAAATATTGGGCGCCAAGCGCTGGCCCTGCCAATCGAAGGACGATTGACCCACAGCGCCGCGGTTGAAGTCGCCCAGCGGAATGGCCATCATCTCGGTGAACCAGCGAAACATCGGGGGAATGAACTCCCCGAAAGGAACGAGGTGGTGCTTGTCATACTGATACGCCGAAAAATCATTGACGGACGTGACACCCGGTTTGAATCCGACGACTGAATTGGTGTAACCGGTTGCCATGTTTCCCAATGGAACTCCCAACAATGCCGCCTGATTTCCCGCCATGAACCGCCTCTGCAGGCCAAGCCAGTACCCGTCGGGCAACTGTTGCGGCAGCAATGGAACGGCCGTTTCGGGTGCAACCACCAGGGGTGCCGTGGAGGCAGCGAGTTGCTCGCCATACCAGCGGAGAGCGTCAGCAATGCCTGTGCCAGGCTGGAACTTCTCATCCTGCGCGATGTTGCCCTGCAGCAACGCCACTCGGATGACCCCGCTGCTGACCGTAAATGACCCGGGAGCCCACACCATGAGTGCGGCTGTCGCTGCGGCTACCAATGGGAACCCCCAAAGGCGTCGATCTCGCGGGGCTTGCAGCCAACTGCCACACAGGTGCGCGATCCAAGCTGCAAGAGCCGCAACGCCATAGGCTCCCACGTACTTGGCTGCCCCCGCCAAACCATCTATATGGGCATAAGCCACTGCGCCCCAGCCAAAACCCGTAAACCACACGCCCCGCGCCAGTTCTGCCAGCGTCCACACTGCGGCAAAAAGGGTTGCGGCGCCCAATTTGTTGGCTGGAGCCCACGCGCTGAAAGCAGCGCAGGCAAGCCCATAGTACACAGCCAGCACGGCGGCCAGTGACAACACTGCCAGGGCGGCTAGCCACGCGGCCAAACCAGCGTACGTATGCATGGCCACGAAGAGCCACCAGAACGTCCCACTCAACCAAGCCGTCGAAAAGAGCCAACCGATCCACGCGCTGTGAAATGGCGTCGAGGCACGGTCCAATCGCCATGTCAGCACACCCATGGCGAGCAGTTGCAAGAATCCTGACGGCTGCCCGCCCCAAGGCGTAGCTATCGACGCCGCGTGCATCAATCCGGCTGCAAGCAGCAGCATGATGGAAGCTGAAACGCGCAAAATACTTAGGGAACCTGTGGCGCGATCTTGAACCACTTCACCGCACCGCCCTTGGTGTGAAGCACCACAAAATCCAGGCCTGATCGGGTGTACCTCTCGCCGCGCTTGGGCACGTGTCCCATTTCATGGGCAATCAGACCGCCGATGGTGTCGAACTCCTGTTCTTGCGCCGATTCTGCAATCTTCACGCCAAAAGCGGTCTCCACACGGTCGATTGCAGTGTCGCCACTGACTCGGTAGGTGCGGTCTGCCAAACCGAAGATATCGCCGGCGTCATCCGCGACATCAAATTCATCTTCGATTTCGCCAACGATCTGTTCCAGAACATCTTCGATGGTAATGAGGCCGGCCACTCTGCCAAACTCGTCGATCACGATCGCCAAGTGATTGCGGTTGCCGCGGAACTCCCGCAACAAGTCGTTCAGGCCCTTGCTTTCGGGCACGAACACAGCGGGGCGCAGGAGTGCCCGAATATTCAGTTCTGGCGACCGCCTCAACTTGAGCAGATCCTTTGCCAGCAGAATCCCGATGATGTTTTCGCGCTCACCTTCGAACACCGGGAACCGCGAGTGTGCAGTGTCAATCACGACACGTATGAGTTCGTCACCAGGAGCATCAATGTCAACCAGATCCATGCGGGTCGCTGGCACCATGACGTCGCCAGCGGACATTTCGGCCATGCGCAGGACACCTTCCAGCATGAATCTGGACTCAGCGCCGATGACGTTGTTGTCTTCGGCCTCTGCCAATGTCTCGATCAGTTCCGCTGTGGAGTCCGGGCCAGGATGGATGAACTCCGCCAGTTTTTGCAAAAATGTGCGCTTGTCTTCCTTGTCGGACAAGCGCGCAGGATGGGTATCAGACACGAACTGAGTGGGCAGGGCACACCGTTATTGAGCAGCCTCAAGGATAGCGGATTGCGCACGCAAGCGGCAAGATTGGTGCTCACACGGCGCAAAGGTTCAGGTGCCGGGACGGATGCCGTCGCGTGCAGTTTCGCCTGGAGGGAATTGCAAGCCTGCCAATATATTTTCGTATTGCCTCGCCTGCTGTTTCATGCGATAGTCTGTCAACGCCATATGCTCATGCACTATCTCTGTGATACGCGAGTCGAGCGTGGCCACGGGCAACCTCAAAAATGCCTCTGATTCGGAGCCGTCACGGGTTACTACGGCACCAGCGGCCCGCGCGATCTTGAGCATAGGCGTGTTTTCGCTCAACGCGTGGACGATCATTTCCCTGATACCGTCGTTGCGAGCGTGCATCGCGGCACGCTCGAACAAGCGCGCGCCATAACCTCGACCGCGCGCGGCGCTCAACACTGACACACCAAATTCGACGCGCGACTCGGAGTTCGTTCTGGACGGATAAGCGAGATGCGCCATCGCGATCAAGGCAAGTTTGCGGTTGTAAATGCCAAAAACTTCGTCGCGATCCATGTCGAGAGTGTCCACATATCGCATGATGTGACTGTCACCTGCAGCATATCCAAAACGCAGATAGCGATCTTGTGGCTCAAGACTCAGGAGGTGAGTGGCAATACGATTTCGGTGATTGACTCCCAGCGAGCGGATGGGAACCATGACAGAGGGGCGTCTGGCAGGTCTCGATGGCATTGGCTCAGCAGGGTTCAACACATCCAAGCCTGCTTGCACATGGGACTCCGAGTCGGTTTGATCATTCATCAGATCAATATACGGGTTTTCCCTAGTATTGACGAGCGAATTTGTTCGTCTTCGGACATTCAGTTAGAGGCAACTGTCCAAAAACATTTCGCTGACCTCCATGGTCGGTCGGAATTTTTTGGAGAAGTCACCTGGTGCGGGCAGATGGCTGTTGCCCCATGCCGCAAACTTCGGCCGGATCCATTCGCGCTCAGTGCACGGACTCGGTCCATCATGCTCGCGCGGGACGTTAGACTTATGCAGACTATGCAAGAGGCGCAAGAAATCCGCGAGGCACTTGAGAAAGTGGCGCATTTGCGTCGAATTGCACAAGAGTCGCCGCGTCTTGGAAGAGCATTGAGAGCCATAAAGCATGTTCAATCACGTAGATTTGCAGGAACTTACGCCGATTTGTTTGCCGATCCTCAATATGCTGCTGCGACGCGATTCTTCATGCAGGAGTTGTATGGAGAAGCAGACTACACCCAAAGGGATGCGCAGTTCTCGAGGATCGCCACGGCCCTTGAGCATATGTTGCCGCGGGAAGCAATTAAAACAGCAGTGGATCTCGCAAGATTGCATGCGCTGACTGAAGAACTTGACCATGCTATGGCCCGCATTTGGATGTCAATGCCGGGAGCAGCAGCAAGCACAGAGCCCGATGTCCAGAAATATATCGAAGTTTGGCGAGCAGTGGGCCAAGTCGAAAGCCGCACAAAACAGTTGCGTGTAGTCATCGGCCTCGGGACTGACTTGGTGAAATTGACGAAGACCCGTGGATTGCGTTTGATGCTCAAGATGATGCGTGGCCCAGCGAGATTTGCTGGCCTTGGGGACTTGCAACACTTCCTGGAAAGCGGCTTCGACACGTTCTCAGCCATGGGCAACGCCGATCATGCCGCGGAGCAATTTCTTGCGATCGTTTCAGAACGTGAAGCCAAACTGATGGACATGCTGTTTGAAAGCGAAATGTCAGTTTGTACTCGCAACTTTGGTCGCCATTTCTCGTTGCATCTTTAGGGAACTTGCTCGGTTGTCAAGTGCCAGCCGGTCGATGTTGCGCGCCGCCGTCATGTCGAGTCACCAGTGAGCAAACATGGTTTGCCGAATGCCCACCCAGCCAAGGTCGCGCTGCGATTATTTTGTGACGATCAGACGGCTTGAGAGTGCCGAGTTCTGGGCTACTTTTCCTTGTCTTTTTGACGCGCCTCTGCGAGCTTCACTTGTGAGAGGGCGATGGCCAGCGACACCCAGTCCTGGGTGAGCTTTCGAAAGCGTTTGTAGGTTGCCAACTCCTTCTTGGTTTTGGCTACATAACCTGGCTGCACAAAGCGGGTCGTACTCTTTCCTTCAAAGCTGTAGCTGAGTTGGAAGAACGGCCCGTAGTCAACAAACAGTTTCTCGCGAGCGACATGCACCTGGTGTGAACGGTTGGCCCACCACGGCGCGGTCGGTGATCTGCACCAGTTGCACGCCGTCCGGCGGCAGGCCGGAATCGGCCAGCGCCTGCTGCACCAGCAGCGCCAGCGCCCGGTTGGAATCGATCGCCTCCGAGCCGCCGCGCAGGATGCAGGCATTGCCGCTCTTGATGGACAGGCTGGCCGCCTCGATGGTCACGTTCGGGCGGCTCTCGAACACCATGGCAAACACGCCGATCGGCACCCACATCTGCCCCACCCGGATGCCGCTGGGCTGCTCGCGCATGTGCCCGAGATCTCGCCGATCACGTCGGGCATGGCGGCCAGCTGCTCGCAGCCCAAAGCCACGGTGTCGATGATGCGCGGGGTGAGTTTCAGGCGGTCAACCATCGGGGCGGCCAGGCCGGCGGCGGTGGCGCGGGTGAGGTCTTTGAGGTTTTCTGGCTGCAGGGGGGCGGTGTTGTCGCGCAGCAGCTGGGCCAGGCGGCGCAGGCAGGCGCTGCGGGTGGCGGCACTGGCGCGGGCCATGAGGGTGGAGGTGGCGCGGGCCTGGATGCCTAGGGTTTGGGAGTAGGCGGGGGGGGGTGGGGGCGGGCATGGAGGGATTACCGTGCGGGGCTGCTGGGCGCGCCCGGTTGGCCATTGCCGTTTCACGACCGGGAGCCCCCGATCCGCCTGCCACTTCCAGCCATTTCCCACGAGGTTTGCGCTGTCAAGCCGTCACTTTCCTCAACGTGTTGGGCGGCAGTTCATCGAGGGCAGACAAAATGGCCGGTACGACGGCAGCCAGATCGTCGATGCGGTTACTTCGACCAAGCACGATCAATATCGAGACTGGCAACAGGGACAGATTCTGTTGGTACTCCATGCCTTTGTCGGCCGTGAGCAGCACGTAGAAGTCACCAGCGGCGAGGGCAAGAAGTTTGCCGTTCTTGATGCTGGCCCAGCCTCTGCGCTGGACGGTGGTGACCGAGTGCCCGGTCAGCATGGGGCCCAGGGTGGCAGGTACCGATTCGTCAAGCAGGATGCGCATCGGCCATCAGGGCCATCTTGGCGTCCTCCAGAACCTGAATCGCAAGTTGCCGACTGACAGAGGGGAAGTCTTCCAGGAAAGTTGCCAGCGAGTCGCCTGCCTCAAGGTGTTCAAAAAGGATGCGAACGGGTACACGTGTGCCGGCAAAAACGGGCGTTCCGCCGAGGATCTCGGGGTCTGAAATGATGCGCGGGGACTTCATGGTGAACTTCTGGCAAAAGTTCAGTGTACCGCTTGCCTCGGCTGTGTGCCCGTTGTGTGCCCGTTGCAGTTGGGGACAACTATTGAATCAGACTTGCCAGGCCGTCGACGGATCCGCGCTCGCGCAATAGGTGATGGCAAACAGCGAGTTGGAGCTGCTCAGCTTGGAGGCCAGCACCTGCTCGTCCTGAAAATAGGGCGCGATCTCCGGGTCAGGCGGCGCGCCCTTCGGGAAGGTGAGATGGGCATGCGCGCCAGGTCGTCCACGGTGGAGGTGCATCGGTGTGGTGGCTGCCGTAGTGGTTGATGTGCGCAATGGAAGCGTCCAGCCCGTCCACCACGCGGATGCTGATGATCGGCGCCAGGTATTCCTCGGCCCAGTCCTGCTCGGTGGCGTCGACCAGCTGCGCGGCGGGCACTGCGGCGGTGGCGCAGCACCAGATGCCGTCGTAGTGCGCCACTTCATTGACCTCGTCAAACCGCCGCACTGCCACCGCGAACCCGCAGTGGGCACTGGCCAGGCGTGCCAGCTCGGCGGATGCGTCGAAGGCGGTGACCTGGAAGCCGGCATCGGCGAAAGCCCGGGCGTCGCGGCCGGAGCCGCAGCCGGCATCGAGGATGTGGGCGCCGGGTGGCAGCAGCGCCTGAAACCGCTGGTGGATGGGGGACATGTCCACGCCGACGGTTGCGCCGAAGAACTCGGTGGCGAACTGGGCGTAGTAGTGGGGGGTGGGGTCCATCCAGGGTGGGGCGGCTTGGCGGGGGTGGAGCTGGAGGGCAGCTTACCAGGTGGTGGGGTCGTCGCGCCTGCGCGGGCCGTGATGCCGGCATTGACGCCGTTCGGCGGGGATCTGCGACGATGTATTGTCAGAGTGCAATATATAAAGGCCACACTCTTGGCGCGCTCAAAGGAGGTCCACGATGATGGGTCCATCGTGGAAGTAGTCATCTGGGAGTTGCCTGAGCCATTGCCTCCCTGTGGTCACAAGTTCAAATACAGGTTGTTCTATGGGCGGCCGGAACTGGCGGTCGTCAGGTACGACAACGAACGAGGCAAAGCTGACCATCGCCACGTAGAGGGGGTTGAAATCCCCTACGTGTTTTCGTCCGTTGAGCAGCTACTTGACGATTTCGAGTCCGACATGCTTGAGCGAGGTGCACAATGAAAGCCATTGTCGAAGTCGCCAAACGCGGATCTGCGATCCGCTCTGCACGCAAGCAACTGGTCGCCGCACGAAAGGGGCGGTCGCCCGACTTTCACCTCAGCTTCGAGTCGGCACGAACGCTGTTTTCCGAACTCACGCCTGCGCGCCTGGACCTGCTGGACACACTGCGCAGGGTCGGGCCATGCAGCGTCTACGGCCTTGCAAAGGCCGCCGAAAGAAACTACTCGAACGTTCATACAGATGTGGGTCGTCTGGAAGAACTTGGCCTTGTCGAGCGAACCGAGGCCGGAGAGGTTTCCGTTCCTTTCGACGCGGTGGAAATTGTGGTCCCGCTCGCTCAGGTTGCTGCTGTACCGTAGCTCCCGTGCGCGGCAGGGTGCGGCGGTTGTACGAGCACCGACGTGACCAGCACCGGTTGTGCTGCCAGTAGCAGCCGCAGCGGGATCGGCAGTGCCAACACCCACTGGCGCACCGGCACACGTGGGATCACATGCTCGACCAGGTGCGCGGCAGTCTGCGCCATGCGCCGCGCTCCGCACGAGGGGCAGAACCCTCGGCGCTTGCAACTGACCCTGGTATTGGCCATGGCTTGCCGACACAGCGCGCAGCGCCACTGGCGGCTGCAGGGTAGCCGCAGCCCATGGCGATAGGTATCCGACAGCGCAAGCGGCTCAGGCAGCGAAGTGCAGTGCCGGCTCGTGCGTCCTGCCCTTGGGCGGCGGCTGCGGATCCAAGCCCAGGTGAGCCAGGACCTTCTCGATTGCCGGCCGCTCCAGGATGGCGGCGATGATCTTGAGCTCCCTGGCGCCGCAGTTCGGGCAGCGCTGCAGAGGCGCAAGCGTTCCGCCACCAGCCGCGCACAGTTGACGCGGTGAATACACGGCGGCGGGCCTGGGTCAAAATAGCGGCGTCGACAGCAACCGGACCCTGGCATGAACCCGAACATCTCGCATCCCGTCTACCCCGACACGCCGGTGTCGCCCTTGCATTCGACGCCGCTGTGACGGTCGACAAACTGGTCCCCGACAAGGCCCGCCTAAGCATTGCCT
The DNA here is from genome assembly GCA_043776215.1 of Rhodoferax sp. Taxonomy (GTDB): domain Bacteria; phylum Pseudomonadota; class Gammaproteobacteria; order Burkholderiales; family Burkholderiaceae_C; genus CAISIP01. The sequence continues at coordinate 19,055 of JAYVRP010000413.1, forward strand.
GCGCGCTCGGCGGTTCGCTGGCGTTTTCGATCAACGACATCACGGTCAAGTCGTTCAGCGCGACCTTGCCACTGCACGAGGTGGTGCTGTTTCGGGCCCTGGTCGCGCTGGTGCTCACGGTAGCCTTCTTCGCGCCGGGCAAGACCGTCGCCGAGGTGTTCCAGACCCGGCGCCTGTCGTCGCACATGTTCCGCGGGGCCTGCGTCGTCGTTTCGAACCTGACCTACTTCACCGCGCTGGCGGCACTGCCGTTGGCGGAAACGTCGGCCATCTTCTTCATCGCGCCCTTGCTCATCACCGCCCTGTCGGCGCTGGTGTTGCGCGAGCATGTCGGTCCGTGGCGCTGGTGGGCGCTGGTGGTGGGCATGGCCGGTGTGCTGCTGATCGTCCGGCCCGGGTCGGTGACGTTCCAATGGGCGGTGCTGCTGCCGGTCCTGTCCGCCCTCGCCTATGCCGGCATGCACATCATGACGCGCAAGATGGGGCTGACGGAGTCGGCGGTCACCATGGCGGCCTACGTCCAACTCAGTTTCATCGCGGTGTGCCTGGCGATGGGACTGCTATTCGGTGGCGGCCAACTCGCCGGCAGCGGCGACCCCTCGCTCGAGTTCATGTTCCGCGCCTGGGCCTGGCCTGGTCTGCGGGACCTGGCGTTCTTCCTGGTGGCCGGTACCTGCAGTGCGACCGGCGGCTTCCTGATATCGCAGGCCTACCGCAGCAGCGCGGCCGCTCTGGTGGCGCCGTTCGAGTACTCCGCGCTGGTGCTGGCGGCGTTCTGGGGCTTCGCCATCTGGGGAGAGATCCCCGGCTACTTGTCGAGTGCGGGAATCCTGCTGGTCCTGTCGTCCGGCGTGTCCATCGCCGTGCGCGAAGCCTGGAAAAAGCATCCGTCACCGCTGCGCGCGCCGGCAAAGCCATGAGTTACGGCATCTCCATCGGGCGCAACCATACGGCAGACGGCATGGCCTATCTGGCCGGCTACGGCGATCAGGTTGATGTCGGCCTTGAGGCCGGGCGCGATGCGCCCGCGGTCTGCAAGGCCCATCAAGCGCGCGCCATCTGTGCGTGATGAACGCAATCAGGCGCATCTGCCCGCCTTGGCGAATTCGGTGCCCGTGCGCCGTGCTTACTGGACGTTGCACGCTCAGTCAAGTTCTTGACATCAAGGATCTTGATTTTTGACATCATAAAATGATTGCACTTGCTAGCGTCTACGCTACACCAAATCGTATGAACAGCAAGCAACTCAGGACGCTGGAGGCTATATTTGCCAAGCCAGCGGCTGCGAATTTGGAGTGGAATCGTATTGAATCGCTGCTAATCGCGGTCGGGTGCACGGTCATCGAAGGCAACGGCTCACGGGTACCGTAGGCGGCGCCAGTGCGGCCGCAGGCCCCTGAGGATTCGCTCCATCGCCGGTGCCTTCAGGAGGACGGCGATGATCGTGATCGTGAGCCAGGCGCCTCAGGCATCGGGACGCGTTTCGAAGAAGAAACAGTCCGGAAGAATGGCCGGTGCGATGTGGTCGATGTCCTTGGCCGAGACACCACAGGCGAAGAAGCTGTTGCGCCAATGCCGGACGGTGTCGACAAGTCGATCAATTTGCCCACGTGCCTCTTGCACTGACAAACCGAAGCGCCCCACCTGCGACAGCAGGTTGTAGAGACTGGCGGTGCGACCGTAGTTGCCAACTGCCAACGCCAGGTCGCGCCGCTCCAGGCTCACCACGGGCGAGGGAACGAGATCGTAGGCTGGCGACAACCGCCATCCCTGTTGCCTGCGCAGCAGGGCGTGGTTGCGCGGGTGATCGTCGTTGTTGGTCACGGCAGCATTGAAGACCATCCGGCGGAACAATTCGGCGCAGTCGGCTTGCGGCTTGTCAGACCATCGGCGCAAGTTGTCGGCCAGCAGCGGGTAGGACCAGCGATCACGGTCCAGATGGCTATCGTCACAGTCGAGTACGGTCAGACCACTGACGATGCCGAACCGCAAGTAACCGTTGTCGGTGGTGTCGCGATCAAACCGCTGAAGCATCAGCACGTCACTTTCGCCAATCGCCTCCAGCCGGGCTTGAGTGACGTTCAAGCCGCATCGGCGTGCCAGGTCGAGCGTTGCGAACTCGACGCGCTGCAGATTGAAGCGGTCATCTCTGGCTGGAAACTTGCCGAGCCAGAGGCATTGGCCGTCCTCGATCGTGGCCTTCGGCCGGGCACCGCCCATGCTGGTGCCAGGATCAAGTTGTTCGAGCAAATGCGCAGCCACTGGGCAGCCATCTTCGATCGCCTGCGCAGCCCCGATCAGCTCGGCGAGCTGGTGCGTGCGGTTGTAATTCCGCTTGGGCGCAGGCGGTTGGGCCGTCAGCCCGAAGCTGAGGTAACCGGCGCCGTCCTGCGGTCCATGGAGCAAATAGTCGACTTCATGGAGGTCGGCCGCGCTGCGCTCGAGCCTGTGCTCGATCACGCGCCGTCCCCAAGCGTCGGGGCCAGCGTCTCGAACCGCGCCTGGAATGCCCTTGAGTTGGGTGAATTCGAAGACTTGCCGGTCAAGAGGTAGTTGGAACGGGTCGAGTGCAACCGCCTCCGGGCGCTGAAGGTATCGGTTGCCATAGCGAAACCGCCCTACGTGCGTGCCGTCGGACAGCGTCTGCACCCTGAGCAACGCTGCTGGCACCGTTTCCAATGTGCCAGGGAGCTGGATGTAGACATAGGCCTCACGCTCAGAAGTCATAGTCGTCGCTCGCCTTTCGGGCCTTGCCCGCCCGCTTCGGGCGGCGCGACGCTTCCAGCGCCTTGCCGTGGAGATCGTCGTCTGGATCTGCAACAGCGTCCAGCGACTTGTCCAGCCCAAGTGCCCACAGGACTGTGAAGGCCACGCCGACCGCCGTACCTGGCTTGCCGAGTTCAAGCGCCGTGAGGGTGTTTCGGTTGATACCCGCCTTGCTGGCGAGTTCGGCGCCCGACCAGCCCCGGCGGATCCGCGCCACCCGGATGCGCTGACCCAGCTGGACAACCCCCTCTATCGTTTGCAGTGGAATCGCAAATTTGCGCATGAAACTAGGCACTATTTATATTTAATGCTGACTATATTAGGCTTTTGAAGAGCTGCATACAATTTTAAACGACAACAGAAATCTCCCAATTAGGCAAAAACTTTGATAATGCCTATTATTTAAGGCAATAAAACGGCAATCAACAGGAGGCCTGTTGCGATGCGGCCGAAGGGTGGCGCGGCAGGGCACTCCTCTGAAGAACACGAAAGACGCCAAACGGCGGCCAGCACCAGCAGCGCGCCCTCGGTCGGGTCGCCCAGCACCGTCCAGGCGGTGCGTTCGTCTTCGGGCGGTACCAGCTCCGCGTCATTGCACAGAAGGCGCGGGCGAGGATCAGGCGCCGGACCGCTGGTCCATCATCCTCGCCAGTGCGTGGGCTGACGACAAGGTGTCAACACCCTCCACCGACCCCAGGTCCAGCAGATCACTGTCGCCGCTGACCAGAACCTTGGCACCACCAGCCAGCGCCGTGTGCAGGAACTTGTCATCGTCGGCATCCCTGCTGAATCGGAGTGCGCCTGTTTGTGGAGGTATATCGACCCACTGCGCGACTGCACGGAAATCATGCAGGAGTAGCTTGCGGGCCTCGATACGCAGATACCGATCGAACTTGGGGCGCCAGATGCGGCTTTCGAGCTCCGCAAAAGTTGCCTCGGAAAACAGAATCTGGCCATGTGCGAGCGCGTGGCGTACCACCAGCCCCGGTGGCGTGTGTCCAGACAACGCTGCGCTGATCAACACATTGGTGTCGATAACATATCGTTCAGCGCTCCTTTGCAAGCAGCGTCTCCAGTTGCGCCGAAGTCAATCCTGCGGCGGCGGCCTGGGCGGCAGTCTGGTCCAGGGTGCGCACCAGCCGATCGGCAAAAAAGGCCCGCATGGCCTCATAGTCGCTGGCCGACACCATGACACCGACCACACGGTCGTGCCGCATCACCCGCACCGGCTCCTTTTGAGCCATGTCGATAAACGCACCGAACTGGGTCTTGGCCTGATTGGCTGTCATGGTTTGCATGGCGTCCTCCAAAATTTTCGGTCATTTTAAGCGAATCGTTCGATTAGCACTCATCAGTCGCATTGCAGCGACAGACGATGCTGACCTGTTTAAATTGGGCGCACATGGCTCTATGGGGGGGGACCCGACCTCGCGCAAAAGCGCCTTGAACTGCTCGGCCACCGCTGTTTCCTGCTCAGTCAGGTCACCCATCTCGCGCACTTGAGCGAACCAGTGCCCGGCCTGTTGCCGCATGGCCTGCACACTGCTGCCCGCACGATAGAACTCGCTGAGCGTGGGCCGGCGGCCCGCTGATCGCCGGTGAGCCGCACCGCGAGCTGGTGCACATCAGGCAGGTGCGTGAACCATTGGCGCAGCGCGACCTCGTCGGCATCGAGGTTGTGCGCGCCCGGCGGGAGCAGCGCCAGAAACCGCTGGTGGATGGGGGCCATGTCCACGCCGACGGTCGAGTGGAAGAACTCGGCCGGCTAGCTGAACAGGTTGCGAAATGAGCGCCGCTTGGCGGTCCTGTACACCGCAAAATCAGCGCGGTCCACCGTGATGATGTCGGTGATGTCCAGCTTGTTGGCAAGCCAGACGAGCGAGGCATCGGCCAGATCCATCGGGCGGTCGGCATACTTGCGCATCATGGTGGCAAGGCCCGGCAGTTCGTTGGGCTCCAGCGCGGCGATGGTGACCAAACCCGCTTGGTGCCCTGCGTACAGCCAGTCCAGAAAATCACCTTGCACCTGCGCGCTGAAATCCAGAGAGTACATCACCTCGGAGATCACCTCCCAGGTGGTTTGCAAGCGCAAGGCGGCACCGTGCGCACGAAAAAAATCCAGCGCGCGCTGGTGCTGGCGATCCTTGTTGTTGTACAGCGCAACAAACGGCCCGCTGTCAGCCAGGACCGTCACAGGGGCCGGACGCGCGGCCTTCTCCAAACGGGGCATCAACGCTGCTTGGCTCGAAGACGCTCGCGCACCACACGCTTGACGTCGGCAGATTGGCGCGTCGCATCACCCTGGCGACCAAAGCTGGCTTGACCCAACGCGAACAAGCCACCACTGGCAGGCAATTCCTGCGAGTTCACAAGTTGGCGCAAAGCCCGCTTCACGATGTCAGATTTTGTGAGGCCCGTTTGCGCATGCAGGTGCGCCATC
>JAYVRP010000414.1:0-6311 GCA_043776215.1 Rhodoferax sp.
AATGAGTTCGGCCGAGCCCTGCCAGCCGGATGGTTTGCCATCGCGGCCATACCGCGGATACAGGCTGAAGTTCCCCGTGCGCACATCCATCTGACCTGGCGACGCCGACTTCTTTGCCTCCGTCAATCCAGCTTCCAATGCGGCCTTGAGTTGATTCTGTACCGTGCTCGCGTCCGGGCCATCGCGCACGGTGTTCATGCTCATGGTCAACAGGTCTTGCGACACTTCGACCGAAGCACTCGCCGACAACTGCACCAGGTTTTGCGGTGCAGGCACGACCACTTGCTGCGCCAGCAGCGAGCCGCACACGGCAGCCAAGGCAACACCGGCTGCCAGTTTCAACACTGCATTTTTCACGTACAAGGGTCACTCCTGAAGAAAAGGCATGGCATCCTTGTCAACAGCACCGAGCGCTGTGTCAGCAGATGGTGTGCTGGCCCAGGAGTCCCAGGTGTCGGTGAGGCGTACGAATTCCCCACCACCAGCAACAACCACCCAGCCCACCACCAACTCCGGCGGTTCACGGGAGCACCCTGCGGCTTTGCAGTTGCTCCTGGCGCAATTGCTGCCGCAACTCAGCGCGCTCGATGGGTGACAGGTGGCGGCGCGTTGGGCTTCCTTGCTCAGGGTGCACCGCTATCAGCTCGGGGCGGACATCGACCGGCCGGCCCGACCTGAGGCTTTCGCGCAGTTCGCTTCTGCGGGTGTCCCGCGCGCCCGTCCGGTCGTCGTCTTGCGCCGGCCTCTGCCCAGGTTGGGCCGATGCACTTGCGCCAAAAACACAAAAGCAAAGAGGGAGGATCAATTGCCGCATGATGCAAGAATAACGTGTGCCAGGGCCACTCCACAGACAAAACTGCGGACACAGTTGTGGTCGATTGGCGAGAGTTGTAACAGTGTGTCAGGCCCACTCCCTTGCGCCGACCTGGCCCGGTCTCTGCCATCAGAATCAGGCCTGTTACAAATAGCAAGGGAGCCCCATGAACCAGACCGCCTCACGCAGCGACAAGATATTGGTGGTAGACGACGACATGCGCATCCGCGACTTGTTGCGGCGCTACCTGACACAGGAGGGCTTCGAAGTCTTCCAGGCCGAAGATGGCAAGTCGCTCAGCCGCATCCTGTTGCGGGAAACCGTGGACCTGATCGTTCTCGACCTGATGTTGCCGGGTGAAGATGGCCTCTCCATCTGCCGGCGCCTGCGTGCCGCCAATGACCGCACACCCATCATCATGCTGACCGCCAAGGTCGAGGATGTAGACCGGATCGTGGGGCTGGAGGTCGGCGCCGATGACTACCTCGGCAAACCTTTCAATCCGCGTGAGTTGCTGGCCCGCATCAACGCGGTATTGCGCCGCCGGCCCACGCTGGAGGCCCCGGGTGCTCCATCCAGCGACAACGAGGTGGTGCAGTTCGGAAACTTCAGCTTCGACCTGGGAACCCGCACACTGAACAAGTCGGGTGAGGACCTGCCACTGACGACCGGAGAATTCGCCATGCTCAAGGCGCTGGTGCGGCATCCCCGGCAACCGATGTCGCGCGAAAAGCTGGCGCAGCAGGCACGTGGCCGGGAGTTCGAGCCCTTCGACCGCAGTCTGGATGTGCAGATATCACGTTTGCGCAAGATGATCGAGACCGACGCCGCCAGTCCGCGGTACATCCAGACGGTCTGGGGCGTCGGGTACGTGTTTGTGCCCGACGGCACCGCCTGAAGAGCGTGGCCGGCACGCGCGCAGCCCCGGACAGCGCCGCAGCACCCTTGGAGCCGCTCGGTGTGACCGCGGCACCGGGCCAGCGCGCCGGGGTCAGCCTGTTCTGGCGTACGTTCATCCTGCTCGCTGGGCTGCTGCTGGTCAGCATCGGGGCCTGGCTGCAGACCTTGCGTACCTTCGAGCTGGAGCCTCGTGCGATCCAGACCGCGCAGCAAATCGCGTCCCTGGTCAATCTGAGCCGTGCCGCCCTGGTGCATGCCGACGCCATCGCCCGGGTGTCCCTCATCAAGACCATGACCGAGCAGGAAGGCGTGCGCATCATGCCGCGTGAGCCCGACGACCGCTTTGAAGCGTTTGGCGAGGACAGCCTGGGGCGGCGCATGGCCCTGGAACTATTGAACCGTCTGGGCCCCGACACGGTGGTCGCCAAGAGCGTCAACGCGGAGCCGGGCTTGTGGGTCGGTTTCACGATTGATGACGATGTTTACTGGCTGCGTACGGACCCCGCACGCCTGAACCCACCCGCCGGCACCACCTGGATCATCTGGCTGGTCATGGCCACGGCACTGTCACTTGCCGGCGCGGCCCTGATTGCCGGCCTGGTGAACCGCCCTTTGAAAGCCCTGTCGCTTGCCGCAAGCCGGGTGCGCCAAGGCGATTTCGGCGGCAGTGCCCTGAATGAGACCACCACGACCGGAGAAATCCGGCAGGTGAACATCGAGTTCAACCGCATGGCACAGCAACTGGCGCAAATCGAACAGGACCGGGCCGTCATGCTGGCAGGTATTTCCCATGACCTGCGCACGCCCCTGTCCAGGCTGCGGCTGGAGACCGAGCTGAGCGTACCGGATCTGGCGGCCAGGGAACATATGGCGGCGGACATCGTCCAGGCGGATGCCATCATCGACAAGTTCATGGACTATGCACGCCCTGACCAGATGTCCCTGCAAAAAGTCGGCCTGCAGAACGTCGTGCAGCGCTGTGTCTACGCGCTCCAGGACGACGGGCAGATCCGTTGCAACATGGACGTGCCAGCAGACATCGCCGTGCTCGCCGATGACGTGGAGTTGGTGCGTGTAGTCTCCAATCTGCTGGAAAACGCCATTCGGTACGGTAAATCGGCTGGCACTGGTGTGTCCCAGGTCGACATCAGCGCGCAGGCGCGCGACAAATGGGTGCTGCTGGAGGTGCGTGACCACGGGCCCGGCGTGGCGCCCCAGGCCCTCGCGCATTTGACCAAGGCTTTTTATCGCGGCGATGCAGCCCGCACCGCCGCCACTGGTGCCGGGCTGGGCCTGGCCATTGTCGAAAAAAACATCCAGCGTATGGGCGGCGCGATCAAGCTGTTGAATCGCGCTTCAGGAGGCCTGGCGGTTCGGATCCAGTTGAAGCGGGCCACGTAGAGGCGCAGGGCACTCAACGCCTGGCTGGCAACCGCACCAGCAACACCACCGCACGCGCCTCGATCGACAAACCCTCCCCGACCGGCCCCAGGTGTTCAGCAGTCTTGGCCTTGACATTGATTCGTTCGACTTCGATGCCCAGTGCAGATGCAATACCAGAGCGCATGGCCGGAATCCAGGGCATCAGTTTGGGGGCTTGCGCCACCACGGTGCTATCGATATTGCCAATGCCGAATCCGGCATCCTGCACGCGCCGGACAGCCTCACGCAAAAGCGCCAGCGAGTCGGCACCTTTGAACTGCGGATCGGTGTCCGGGAAATGCATGCCGATATCACCCAACGCGGCCCCACCTAGCAGCGCGTCGGTGATGGCATGCAGCAACACGTCGGCATCCGAGTGCCCTTGCAGCCCGCGATCGAACGGGATGTGCACACCGCCGATCACCAGTCGGCGCCCCGGCACCAGGGCGTGTACATCCCAGCCTTCTCCGATACGCACGTCAAGGGTAGTCATAGTCCAGCGTCACGGTGGGTGGGTGGTGCCGCGCCAGAAGCACGGCTTGCGCCAGCAGGAAGTCCTCTGGGTAGGTGACCTTGAAATTCTGGGCGCTGCCCGGGACGAGCAGCGGCGCCAGGCCGGCTCGTTCGATGGCGGAGGCCTCGTCGGTGACCTGCGCCCCTGCCGCCGCCAGAGCGGCGCGCAAAGTCCCGATGCGAAACATCTGTGGCGTCTGGGCCAGCCACTGACCATGCCGGTCTGTGGTTTCTGCGACCCGGTTGCCGGAGGCAAGCTTGAGTGTGTCGGCCACGGGGTGGGCCAGCAATCCGCCCACTGCGTCGGCCAGACAGGCGTCGATCAGCCGGTCGATCAGCTCCGGTGTCACCAGGCACCGTGCGGCGTCATGCACCAGCACCCAGTCGGTGTCTGCGGCACCACCGGACTGCAAGGCCGCCAAACCGTTGGCGACTGTTTCGGCCCGGGTCTGGCCGCCACGCGCGACGCAGCGCCAGCGCCGCGTTGCGTCCACTGAATCCAGGAATCTATCACCGTCGGTGACGACCACGAGGGTCTGCGCGACGCGAGGCACCGCATTGAAAGCCGCCAGCGTGTGCAGCACCAATGGCTGGCCAGCGACGGCCCGGTACTGCTTGGGCATCGCAGTCCCGGCGCGGGAGCCCACGCCAGCGCACGGAATCAGGCCCCACAACTTCGGCGCGTCGGCCGCACTGGCTCGCCCTGCAACGGGTGCACAGGCTGGCTCGGTGGCGGGGGACAAGGTTTCGCGTTGCGTCATGAGGAATGGGTCATTCTAAAATCAGTGCACCACCACCCCCGCCACCCTTGCCGGTGGCGGGGGTTTGGCATGCTTGCCTGACACCCCCTCTCGCCCCGCGCCGACCATGCAACTACCCAAGCTCTCGACTGGCAAACGTTACACCCTGCCCTGCCCCATTGGCTCCGCCGATGCCATGTTGCTGGCCATGCTCGCGCGCCGCGACAAAGCCGCTGGCAAGCCAACCGCCGTGGTGACGGCCAGTGCCGCCGATGCGCAACGCCTGCTGGAAGAGATTGCCTTTTTCGCGCCTGATGTGCGTTGCGCCTTGTTTCCCGACTGGGAGACACTGCCCTACGACACGTTTTCGCCGCACCAGGACTTGATCAGCGAACGATTGGCCACGCTGTGGCGCATTTCCCAGCGCGACCGCGACACCGGCGCCGACCTGGTGCTCGTGCCGGCCACCACCGCGCTGGTTCGGCTGGCGCCGCCGAGTTTTCTCGCGGGATACACGTTCCACTTCAAGGTGCGCCAAAAGCTGGACGAGGCCCGCCTGCGCGCACAACTCACCCTGGCCGGCTACAGCCATGTGAGCCAGGTTGTGAGCCCTGGCGAATATGCCGTGCGTGGCAGCCTGATCGACCTATATCCGATGGGCTCAGCCGTGCCGTACCGGGTTGACCTGTTCGACGACGAGATCGACAGCATCCGCACGTTCGACCCCGATACCCAACGCAGCCTGTACCCCGTGCCTGAAGCCCGCCTGCTGCCGGGGCGCGAGTTCCCGATGGACGACGACGCGCGGGCACGCTTTCGCAGCCGCTGGAGGGAGCTTCTGGAAGGGGATCCGACCAAAAGCCGCATCTACAAGGACATGGGCGCCGGCGTGGCTACAGCAGGTATCGAGTACTACCTGCCGCTGTTCTTTGAGGAAACGGCCACAGTATTTGATTACCTGGGCCCGGACGCGACACTGGTCCTGCATGGTGACCTGGACGCTGCGTTCTCGCACTTCTGGCAGGACACGAAAGACCGCTACCGGCTGGTGCAGGGCGACCCTGAACGCCCCACGCTGCCACCACCCGCACTGTTCCTGAGTGCCGAGCAGTTCTACGGGCTGGCCAACACCTATCCTCAACTGGCATTGCGCCCGGCGCAGGCGGAGGCGGCCGACATGGACGCCTATCAGAACAGCTGGGCCAGCCTGCCGCCCCTGACCGTGGTGCGCGGCGCGGACGACCCGCTGGCGCGCCTGCAAGAGCACCTGTCAAACACCAGTCACCGCGTACTGGTGGTGGCCGAAAGTGATGGGCGGCGCGAAAGCCTGCTGGATTTCCTGCGTGCCAGCAAGCTCGACCCCACCCGCTTCGACACGCTGGCCGAGTTCGAAGCCAGCAGTGAAAAAATCGGCCTGGCCACCGCCGGTTTGATGAGCGGCTTCAGCTGGCTGGAACAACACATCGACTTTGTCACCGAGACCGAGCTGTTCGCGGCCGGGCCCGTCACCCGCCGGCGCAAAAAGCAGGAGCAGGTCAGCGACGTCGAGGCCCTGATCAAGGACCTGAGCGAACTCAACGTGGGTGACCCGGTGGTGCACAGCGCCCACGGCGTGGGGCGTTACCGCGGCCTGGTCCACCTGGACCTGGGGCAGAAGGACGATGCTGGCGAGCCCGAGATGCAGGAGTTCCTGCACCTGGAATACGCCGAAAAGGCGACCTTGTACGTGCCAGTCAGCCAACTGCAACTGATCGGTCGTTACACTGGCGTCAGCGCCGACGAGGCACCGTTGCACAAGCTGGGCTCGGGGCAATGGGAAAAGGCCAAACGCAAGGCGGCCGAGCAGGTGCGCGATTCGGCGGCCGAATTGCTCAACATCTATGCACGCCGGGCCCTGCGCGAGGGGCATGCCTTCCGGTATT
>JAYVRP010000415.1:0-1960 GCA_043776215.1 Rhodoferax sp.
GGGCGCCAGCCCCTTGTCTTGCCAGGGTTCATCAGGCCGTGGGGATCGGCCACTTTCTTGAACTCGATCTGCGCCTCGTCGATGGACTTCATGCCGCCATCCTCGATGGTCACCACATGGGCATCGAACACCGTGATGCCGCGCGCCTCGATCCCGAGGCGGATCTCCTGCAGGCGTTCGGCGTCGAAATAACTCACCAGCGGGATCGCAAACACGCCATACCCGCCCTCGGCCATGGCGAACTCGTGGTGCCAGAGGATCTCGTCACCATAGTCCCGGATCAGCTCCAGCGCCAGGCCCAGATCGAAGGGCTGGGGATACGACAGCTGGATGTAGGTCCAGCTGCGGTCCACCTTGAGCGCCATCAGCGTGGTATGGTTGTAAGCACATTCGTAGGCCGGCAGCAGCCCTGCCGCGGAGACCTCGGCATCGGTCATCGCCATCGAGACGCGCCCGCCGAAACGCTGCACCAGTGCCTCGAAGTCATTCAGGCCCTGCGCCGCGCACAGGGCAAACACCGCATCGTGCGTGGCGTCGAAACGGCCCTGGTATTGCGTGTAATACGGTGCGAAGCGGCGCTCCACCGTGCTGAGCAGGCGCAGCGGCAGCCCGGGCTGGCAGGCCGCCATGCCAAACCGCAATGCCGTCTCGTAACTGGCGAACAGCGCGATCATGTGGCGCCAGTCTTCTGCCGGCGCGAGCCGCACATCCATCTCGGTGATGATGCCGTTGGTGCCATACGCGTGGTGCACCTTCTGGATATCGGCCCCCGTCAGTTCGATCAGTCGCGGCTCGCGTTCCAACGTCAGCACCTGGATGCGCGAGATGTTGCCGGGATCCCTCAGGATGCCGTGGCGGATCGACCCCACGCCACCGAACCCGCCAGCGACAAACCCGCCCATGGTGGCATCGGTCAGGGTGGACGGAAACATCAGGATCTCCTGCCCGGTGGCGCGCGCGGCATGTTCGAGCGCCGCGATGATGCAGCCGGTCTGGACCGTCGCGTAGCCGGCATGGATGCGCACGGCATCCAGCGCCAGCGTCTCGACGATCACACCCCGCTCCATCGGTGTGCATTGGCCGTAGTTGCCCGTGCCGCCGCCGCGCAAGGTCAGCGGGACCCGATGGCGGGCACACGCGGCCGCGATGCGGCGCAACTCGTCGATGCTGTGGGGCACCAGCAAAAGGTCGGCGGTCTTGTCGCGCAATTGCTCGCTCAATATCGGGCTATACCAGTGGAAGTCGACCGACTTGCTGCGCAACAGGGCTGGGTCGTCGTGGGTTTCTATGCCGGCAAGTTCCCGCCGCAACAAGGCAATCGCATTCACAGGAATTTTCCTTTACGGATCACGCTGCGCCGCCGGCCTGCAGGTGTGAGAAGTTCGTGGTCGTCACAGGCGGACAGGCACACCAGGTCGGCCGGACAACCTTCGGTGATGCGCCCGTCCCACGGCAGGCCCATGGCGCGTGCCGGATGCACGGTGATGCTGCCCAGCCAGTCCTGAACCGGCGCCAGATGGGCCATCTGCACCGCCAATCCGAAAGTTTCGAACAGGTCGTAACTGCCATACGGATAAAACGGGTCGGCCACGTTGTCGCTGGCGATGCTGGGTTGCATGCCAAGCGCAGCGGCTTCCCGCAAACGGGTGATGCCGCGCTCCACCGGTGTGCCATTCCACGCGCCCTGCAGGTACAGATTGGTGGTAGGCAGCGCCACCAGGTGGATACCGGCCTGCGCACATGCCTGCAGAGTCTGCAGAGCTTCGTCGACCGGCTGCACCGACAGAGCGCAGGCGTGGCCGCAGACCACAGTCGTGCGCAAACCACGCGCGAGGGCCTGGTCGGCAATCGCGCGCAAGCCACGGGCGTCCAGGTCCAGCCCCTCGTCGACGTGAAAATCCAGTGGCAGGTAGTGCCGCTCGGCCACATCGAACAAGTGGGCCAGCTTGTCGGCCAGATC
>JAYVRP010000416.1:0-1958 GCA_043776215.1 Rhodoferax sp.
TGGTGCTATTGAGCTTGCGCTTGAGCAGCGCAATCAGCAGCGCCAGCGCCGCGCCCACCGCACCGGCCTCGGTTGCAGTAAACAGGCCGGCATACAGGCCACCCAGCACCATCACGATCATGGCCAGGCTGGGCAGCAGCTTCATCAGCATCTCGGGCGCGTGCATCAGGTCGGCCTGTGCGATGTCGCGCGGCTTTCCGCCTTCGAACACCATGGCGGGGCGAAATATGGCCATGGCGACGATGCCGATGCCGTAGGCCAGCGCCAGTAACAAACCGGGCACGATGCCGGCCGTGAACATATCGCCCACCGACTGGTTGGACAGGAAGCCATACAGGATCATCAACAGGCTGGGCGGAATCAACATGCCAAGCACCGACGAGCCCGCCACCACGCCAGTGGCAAAGTCGCTGCGGTAGCCAAAACGCTGCATCTGCGGCACCGCCACACGCGTGAACACGGCCGCCGACGCGATGGAGATACCCGTGATGGCGGCAAACACCGCATTGGCCGCGACGGTGGCCACGCCCAGGCCGCCGCGCAGGCGCCGGAATAGCTGGTTCGCCACCTCGAACGCATCCTTGCCGATGTCGGCCATGGCCACCAGAAAACCGGTCAGCACGAACAGCGGCACGACGCCGAAGATATGGCTGGCGACGGCATCGCTGGCGGCACCCGCCAGCAGGTTGGCCGCCACCGAGACGTCGGCCTTGATGAGCCAGACACTCACGAAGGACACCAGCCCCAGCACCACGGCCACATGCATGCCGCCCCAGATCAGCACCAGCATCAGGCCCAGCGATGCGCTGGCGATCAGCGCGGCGCTCATCGTGCCACCGCCAAGCTGCGGGCACGGCACCAGTCGGCCCAGGCCAGCAGTACAAAAGTAACCAGCGTCGCGGCCAACCCCACCAGCATGATCAGCCGCACCGGCCAGACCGGCGCCGTGAAGTCACCTATGGCGCCGACGTACTCCCGGATCTTGATGGCCTCGACCAGCGGCGCCCAGGCTGCCCACAGAATGACGGCCATCAATGCGGCACCCACCAGGTGGTATGCGCACTGCAGGCGGGCGGCAAACACCGGCCGGGTGCGTTTGAGCCGGTCCAGCAATACATCGGCACGTGTAAAACGCCCGCTGTGCAATGTGTCGGCGAGTTGCAGAAACACGATGCCCACGATGGACAAGGCCACCAGCTCGGTGACGCCGCGCACTGGCGCATTGAACAGGTTGCGCCCCAGCACATCGGTGTTGATGAGCAGCATCAACGCCACGATCCACAAGGTGCCCAGTGCGTTGAGCACCCGCCCGACGCGCTGGAACTGCCAAGGCAAGGGGGCACCGTACGCATCCTGCGGAACCTGCACGGGCGCGTCGGACATCGGGGCCACGCTCAATTGGCCGTCCAGTCACGCGGCAGTTGGGCACCGGAGCGCTTGAGGGCGTCGGTGTAGCCCTTGAGCACTTCCTGGCCGGGCCCCCCCTTGGAGATCACATCGGCACTCCAGGTCTTGCCGATGGGCGACAAGGCGTCAGCCCAGCGCTTGCGCTCCACGGGCGAGAGTTCGCTGATCTTGGCGCCGGCGCTGGTCATGTTCTGCAATACGGTGGTGACCGCTGCGGTCTGGGCCTTGGCATATTGCACCGACCACTCCTCCGCCGCGTCGCGCAGCACCTTCTGCACCTCGGGCGGAAGTTTCTCGAAGCGCGTCTTGTTGACCGCCAGGCCCCCAGAGAACATCGAGCCGAAGTTGATCTTGGTGACATACGGCGCCACCTCGTGCAGCTTGGCACCCCAGGCACCGGTGGAAAAGACGACGGCGCCGTCGGACACGCCCGACTTGATGTCTTCGTAGTAGCTGTTCAGCGTACCGGCCACGGCCACCGCGCCGGTGCCCTTGACCCAGTTCGCCGCCGGCCCGGGGGCGCTGAGTTTCTTGCCCTGCAGGTCCTCGAT
>JAYVRP010000417.1:0-1958 GCA_043776215.1 Rhodoferax sp.
TTCGCCACTCGCAGCCTGATGCAGACATTGGGTCCGACATCCGACGCCTTGTGCCTGCGCATCGAAGCTGCACGCAACCGGGCGGAGTTCGTGGAGGCGATCCATCGTGCCTACGCCGTGGTCAACGAAATCCGTGGCCGCGCTCAGGCTGACGCGTTCGGCGAGGCCATCGAGGCCATCCTGCCACCGGCTTGACGCGCTCGATCAGCCCGACAACCAGGCCCCGACAAGCTGACTGTCGCGGCTGGCCAGGCGCCAACTGGTCACCGCACGGGGCAAAACCAGAGGCAAGCGCAACACCCGGCGATCACGGGCCACCAGCGCCGTGATCGAACTGCCAGGGGCTGCATATTGGGCCAACTCGTCCAGGCGCAGGATGCGCCACGATGAGACTGCCGGGCCGCGACCACACTCGATGCCGAGCCATTCGTCGCCGGCGGCGAAACCGGCCAGTTCGGCGGCTCCACCGCGCAACACGGTCTTGATCTGGATGCCGCCGCTCTCCAGTACCCGCAGGCCCAGCGCTTGCGCCGTCTGTGCAGGATCCTCCACCACCTTGACACCGCGGGCCTCCAGCAAAGGCTTGAGCGGCAGTTCGCGTGTGCTGTGGGCCCAGTCGCTGATCTCGCCCGCCCAGGAACGGCCCGAGACCTCGTGGAGCACCTGGGCCAGATCGTTCTCGGTCATGGGTCCCCCCGCGCACCGTCGCCACAAGGCGCGCATGACAGTGTCAAGAGTCGCCGTGCCCTCGGCACGCAAACGCAGGTCCAGGCACAAGGCCAGCGCCGCACCCTTGGTGTAATAACTGACGGTGGCGTTGGCGGTGTTCTCGTCTTGCCGGTAATACTTGACCCAGGCGTCAAAGCTGGCTTGCGCCACAGTCTGCACCAGCCGGCCCGGTGTCTGCAACACCTGGTTCAGCGACTTGGTGAGCAGCTTGAGGTACTGGGCATCGTCCATCAGCCCGGCGCGGCGCAGCAGCAGGTCGTCGTAATAACTGGTGAAGCCTTCAAAGAACCACAACAGGCCGGTGTAGTTTTCCTGGCCGTAGTCGTATTGCGCGAACTCCGAAGGTCGCAGCCGTTTCACATTCCAGGTGTGGAAGTACTCATGGCTGATCAAGCCCAGCAAGGTGGTGTACCCGTCGTGCTGGCCTGGCACAGCCGCTGTGGTGGATGTGTCGTGCAGGCGGGGCAGGTCCTTGCGCGCGCAAATCAGGGCCGTGGAGTTGCGATGTTCCAGGCCGCCATAACCCTCGTCCACCGCGTTGAGCATGAACAGGTAGGACTTGTGGGGCGGCCGCTGCGCCAGCCGACGCATTCCGGGTGATCCGTGCCAGAGCCGAATCGCGGCGTCGCAAATTCTTTGGGTGTCGGCGAGCAGTTTGTCCCCGTCGAACGAAGGTGCCGTGCCAGCCACCACCAGCCGGTGCGGAATTCCGTGCGCCGTGAAAGCACCGCTCCAGAATTGGCCCATCTCCACCGGGCTGTCCACCAGCTCGTCGTAGTCCTGCGCACGGTACGTGCCAAAACCTCGCGCGCCGGTTTTTACCGCGGTCAAACCGGTGGCGACTTCCCACTGCCGGCAGGCTTTATGGCCGACGAGTTCCAGCATATGGGGCAGCGCCTCGTGCCCGTGCACGCGCAGAAAAAGGCTGGTACCGTTGAAGAAGCCGCGGCTCTGGTCAAGCCAGGCGCTGCGCACCGAGTTGTCGAAGGCGTAGACCTCATAGGTCAGCTCCAGCGGCCCGGTGGCACCGCTGGCGAGTTCCCAGGTGCATTTATCCACCTGCGCAATATCGACCTCCGCCCGCCCCTGGAACGCACGAAGGTTCTGCAGGTTCCTGGAAAACTCGCGGATCAGGTAACTGCCCGGAATCCAGACTGGCAAGCTGACCCGCTGCTGCGCTTGCACACGCGCAATCACCAGGCGCACCCGAAAAAGATGCGCGTGAAGGT
>JAYVRP010000418.1:0-1957 GCA_043776215.1 Rhodoferax sp.
GGCGCACGGCCATCACGAAAGCGGACCCATCCGGTGACCTGCGCCTTGGCCGCCGCGCCGCCGAATGCCTCGCCGGGGTGCAGCCGGATGTCCAGCAGCTCCAGCAGGGGCAACACCACGCCCTGTTCGCCGCCGGAGCGCGCAATACACTCATCCGGCGGCGGGATCAGGGGTGCAGCCAGGGACAACGCGGGTTCGGCGCCGTTGGACAGGTCCCCCAGCGCGGCCACCACCTCGATCCGCGCCATGCCGTCCTGCACCAGCGTGGCGCGCCCCGTGCTCAACGTGCGGCCGCTGCGCAGGATCTGTGTGGCCACCTGGCATGGCTGGTCAGGCAGCCCGGGGCGCAGGTAGTGCACGGTGACACTGACCGGGTCGGCATGCAGAGGCGCAGCCTGCCGCAAGGCCGACAGCGCCAACGCCAACAGGTAGCCGCCATTGGGGTTGTTGCCGATGCTCCAGCCTGCATGCACATGGCCGGTATAGGTGTGTTCGTCGATGCGAAGCATCCGGGTGTGTTCGTCGAATCGGTACATGGCGCAATTTTCACGTATTGTCGGCTGACGGACCTGCGCTCCCGATGTCGCGCAGACGACCGTGCCGAGCGGTCCACAGGTTCGTTATCTGGGTGTACCGAACAACTGAACCCAGTAGATGCCCATGCGGCTGCCGGCATCGACGGCCACGGCCACACCCATGTCGGTGTAACCCGGGTGCATCAGATTGGCGCAATGGCCCGGGCTCTTGATCCACCCGGCAACCGCCGCCTCGGCTGTCTGCTGGCCTCCGGCAATGTTTTCACCAGTCATCCGGTACCCATAACCGGCGCGTGAGACGCGTTGGGCCGGTGACGATCCATCCCGTGCCGTGTGGCTGAAATAGTTGTTCCTGGCCATGTCACCGGCATGCGCACTGGCGGCTTGTTCCAGGGTGGCATTCCAGCCCAGCGCCGGTGCCGCTGCGAAGGGCTTGTCGCCGCAATTGCGCGGCGCGGCGCGCGCCGTGTTCACCAGCGAGAGCATTCGGTCGGCGAGTTGCCCCCGCGTCAGTGGCGCCTGCGGAGCAAAGGGAGCGGCCAGCACGATCCACACCCTGGGGCCCTGGGTGTGCAGCCCCACGTCGGTCAATCGCGCATTGCCGATCTGCGCGCAAAAACGGCTGGCCAACAGCGATTCGACGCGCGCGCGTTGCATCGCGCCGGTGAGTGTGATGAGTTGTGCCTGGCTTGCCCGGTACCCGGACGCCTTGATCGCGGCTTCCAGTGTGGCACCTCCTGCCACCCGCGCGGCGGCGGTATCGAGCCACGGGTTTTGCCTTATGGGCTCACTTGCTCCGGCACAGGCGCCACCGGGTGCGCGCAGGCCGTTCACGATGTGCAGCAGGTCGAGGCCTTGCGCACCTGCAGGACGCGCAACCACCAGCAAAATGAAAAAAAAGGCGAGCAGCCGCAGGCAGGTGCTGTGCACGCTCAAGAGGAAGTGGTCGCCGGTTCCGGCAGTTGGAAATCTGCAGCCACCGTCGCACCGGGGTAGTGGAAACGTACAGGCCCGTCAGGCAGTGCATGGATGTACTGGTGCACCAGCGGATCGGTGCTGTTGCGTATCTCGTCCACCGTGCCTTGCGCAATGACGCAGCCATTGGCCAGGATGATGACGTGGTCGGCGATCATCAGTGTCTCCTTGATTTCATGCGACACAAAAATGCAGGTCAAGCCCATGGAGTCGGTCAGCTGGCGGATCAGGTTGGCAGCTGTGCGCAGCGAGATCGGGTCAAGGCCGGAGAAGGGTTCGTCCACCATCACGAGATCGGGGTCGAGAGCGATCGCACGCGCCAGGGCAATGCGCCGCGCCATGCCGCCGGACACCTCGCTGGGCATCAGGTCGCGGGCTCCGCGCAGGCCGACCGCCTGCAGCTTCATCAACACGATGTCACGGATCAGGGCTTCGGGCAGGCCGGA
>JAYVRP010000419.1:0-1954 GCA_043776215.1 Rhodoferax sp.
TCGAACCGGACCGACAGCAACGGGGTCTCCCTGTTCGGAGGCCTCGGCAGTTCGGGAGCCCCATTCGCCGATGCGATCTCGGGCGTGGTGTTCCAGGCCACTGCAGGTCAACGTGCGACCACGACCACCGCGCTTCCCGGCGCCATGGACGGGCAGGCGATCTGGATGAATGTGCCCAGCGGCAACGGCGTCTTCAAGGTAACGCTGGGTGGGGCCAATACCGGAACCGCCTGGACCGATGCGGGATCGGTGGTCACACCCAGTGCGCAGACCGGCCACGACTACAGCCTGTCGTTCGCAGTGGTTGCCGGCGTCACCACTTACAGCGTCGTCGACACCACGACAGCCGCCACCGTGGCCGCAGCCCAACCTTATGTGGACGGTGCACCAATCACGTTCGACGGCCTGTCGGTGGTCGTGCACGGACAACCGGCCAACGCAGACACCGTGGGCGTGGCACCGAGCATCCAGACCAATATCTTCAAGGTGCTCGACGATGCAGTCGCCAGCATCACCAATGCCCCCGGCGACAACAAGCTGGCCCAAGCCGTAACCCAGGCGCTGGTGGAGATCGACAGCGGACTGGAGCGCCTGCAGTCAGCGCGCAGCCAGGCCGGCGACTGGCTCAACCGCGCCGACAACATCACCAATACGCAGAGTGCAAAATCACTGTCGCTGGAAGCAGATCGTTCACGCGCGGTGGACCTGGACATGGCCAAAGGCATCTCGGACTTCAACAAGTTCCAGACCGGTTACCAGGCGGCGTTGCAGTCGTATGCTCAAATCCAGAAACTGACGCTGTTCAACTTCATCAACTAGCGCACCACACACCCCATGTCGCCATCGGTCCTGGGCCACCTGACACTGGGCTACCAGCTGGTCTGGAACCGGCTGCGGCAGATTGCGGCCATCCAACTGTTCATCGACTCGGAGGGCGCGGCACCTGTGGATGCGGCGCACCTGCTGGGCACCCTGGCGCAGGCCTGGTCCGGACAATCGCCGACCTTGATCCTGTCGGTGCAGTCCGCACAACTGCTGGCGGACCTGCTCGAACACGCCGGCACCTCGGGTCCGTGGATCGCGGTTCAAAACAGCCTGATGGCCGACCCGGCCATGGCGCGACGTGTGCACGACGCCCACCGACGCGGACTGACCTTGTTGTGGCGCGGTGAGCATGCCGAACGCGAAAATCTGCAAACTGCTGCGAATTTTTCCCGTGGCATCATTTGCCTCACACCTGGCGAGGTGCTGCAGGGCGCGCGCGCAGCGCTGGTTGCAGGGCGGGACGCGGCAGCCGCGGCGTCGAGCCCGGTGCTGGCAGACCAGATTTACGAAGGCGTCACCAACCGCCTTCTCGCCGAGCACTGTCTGGACCAACGCGGTGCCTGGGGCGTCGCCGGTTGGCCAGCGGAAGACATCCTGCAAGCCTGCCACCATCTGGTGCCGCCCAGCCACCGCAGCATCGTGAAGCTGCTGGCCGCCACCGATGCCGACGCGTCGCTGGAAATCATCGAGAACCTGCTGGCCGACGAACCCGTGCTGGCCTACCGCTACCTGCGCCATGTCAACTCCGCCGCCTACGGTTTGCGCACCGGCATCGACTCGCTGCGCCACGGGCTCATGGTGTTGGGGCTGGGCAAGTTCCGCCGCTGGCTGCTGGAGCAAAGGCCCCAGGCCGGTGACGACGTGAACCTGCAACCGGTGCGCCGCGCCATGGTCGTGCAGGCGCAATTGATGGAGCACCTGCTCGACGCCGGCGACCAGGAGCAACTGCGCCGCGAAGTCGTTCTGTGCGGCTTGCTGTCCCGCATCGACGCGCTGGTGGGCGAGCCGCTGGTGCAGGCCTTGCAGCACATCCCGCTGTCGGACCGGGTGATCGACGCCATCGTCAACCAGCGCGGCCCGTACGCGCCTTATATGGCCCTCGCCGCTGCCCTGGAAAGCCCGGGCATGG
>JAYVRP010000420.1:0-6264 GCA_043776215.1 Rhodoferax sp.
GGCGCGATGTCGGGGTCCAGAAAATCCACGTCCAGGCTCACGTGCAGGTGGGTGTCCGGGTCGGCCATCGCCAGGGCCAGTTCCATGGTGTGGCGCATGCCCATCTCGTCGATGTAGCGCATGTCGAAAACCTCAATGCCCATGTCGTGCACCAGGCGCTTCTCGCCCTCATCCACACTGCGTATGCCGATCTGGCGCAGATCGCGCGCCGATATCGCCGGCACATGGCCGCCGATACCGACCAGTTCGGCCGGGCCATGCCCACACAGGCAGGCCACGGGCATGCCGTGGATATTTCCGCTCGGCGTGAGTGTGGCGGTGTTGAAATCCGCGTGCGCATCGAACCACAGGACGCGCAATTTGCGCGCGGTGTCGCGACAGTGGCGTGCCACCGCACTGATCGACCCGATGGCCAGGCAGTGGTCCCCACCCAGCATGATCGGCAAGCGGACGCCAGCCAGTTCGGCGTACACGGCGTCGTGCACCAGGCGGTTCCACTGCACCACTTCGGGTAAGTGGCGAAAGCCGTTGACCGCCTGCTGCCATGGGTTGGATGGCCCCGCCAGATTGCCGCAATCCTTCACATCGACGCCGAATTGCGCCACGGCTTGGTGGATGCCCGCCACGCGCAGCGCCTCGGGCCCCATGCCCGCACCACGCGTGCCGGCGCCGATGTCGGTCGGTGCGCCGATCAGGCTGACACCACCGCGCGCACCCCGGGACGGCGCCAGAGTGCCCATCAGGCTGGCACCAGTTCGCTCTCGGTTGCCTGGCCTGGTGCCGTCACCGGCATCGCGAGGGATCCAAAAAGGTTTTTCGGATGGGCCAACTCCGGAATCAGATGGATCTGCTGACCGATGCCCAGCCGCCGGGCGCCGTCACGCATGAAACGAAGCGCCGAATAGTCTTCCAGCGCGAACCCGACCGAATCGAACACGGTGACCTGCTGCGCCGACGTGCGCCCTGGCGCGAGCCCCTGCAGCACTTGCCAGATCTCGGTCACCGGAAAGTCCGCGTCCATGTTTTGCAGGTCGCCTTCGACCCGGGTCTGCGGCTCGTACTCCACGAAAACACTGGCCCGGCGCAAGACATCGGGATGCAGCTCGGTCTTGCCGGGGCAGTCGCCCCCCACGCCATTGATATGCATGCCCGGCTCGACCATGTCAGGCGAGATGATGGTGGCGTTGGTTTTGTCGGCAGTCACGGTGGTCACTATATCGGCTCCACGTACGGCATGGGCAATACTGGTGCAGGGCACGAGCCGCAGACCACTGGACGCCAGGTTGGCCATGCACTTGCGGGTCGCCGCCGGGTCCGTGTCATACAGGCGGATTTCGCGGATGCCCAACAAATGCTGGAACGCCAGTGCCTGGAACTCGCTCTGCGCGCCATTACCGATCAGCGCCATGCGCGTGCCGCCGGGCCGGGCCAGGGCCCGCGCGGCGACCGCAGACATGGCAGCGGTGCGCAGTGCCGTCGTCAACGTGAGTTCGCTCAGCAACACCGGTACACCCGTGTCCACGTCGGCCAACACACCAAAGGCCATCACTGTCGGCAGACCGAAACGGCCATTTGAGGGGTGTCCATTGACGTATTTGAAAGCGTACGTGCGGGCGTCGGCAATCGGCATGAGTTCGATCACACCGGTGTTGGAGTGGCTGGCGGCGCGGGCCTGCTTGTCGAAATCCTGCCAGCGCAGGTAATCTGCGTGGATGGCTTCGGCCATTCCGCGCAGGCATGCCGGCATGCCCAACTGGCGCACGATCGCCACCACATCGTCGGCGCTGAGGAACTGGGTTTGAACGGATCTGGAATTTTTCATGGTGCATGGCTCCAAAGGCTGACATGCAGTGTCGCCATGGAGGCGCACAATGTATATCGTCAGTAATGCCACCAATACGCAATATTTATAGCATTTAGTCAGGAGAAAATGCCACAATGCCATAAATGGACGCCACCGACCAACAGCTTCTGTCCTTGCTCCGCAAGGACGCACGCACCAGCGTGGCGATACTGGCCCGCAAACTCGGGGTTTCGCGGGGCACGGTGAGCAACCGCATCACCAAGCTGGAAGATGCCGGAATCATCGTGGGTTACACCGTGCGCCTGCGCCCGGATTCGCAGCCGCAGGAAATCAGCGCCTGGATGAGTGTGGCTGTGGAAGGCAATGAGACACGCGCCGTCATCACTAGTCTGCTGGGGGAGCCGGGGGTCTCGGCACTGCATGACACCAACGGCCGATGGGATCTGTTGGCCGAATTGCGGGCCGAGAACCTGTCGGAACTCTCGCGGGTGCTGGAACGCATCCGGCTGGTGCGCGGCATCAGCAGCACTGAAACCAGCATCCACCTGGAAACCTACCGACTGTCATGAGTGACCCTGCGCCTCGGCTTGACCGTATCGACTTGCGCATCCTGGAGTGCCTGCAGGCAGACGGCCGCGTGTCCAACCTGAAACTGGCGGAGACTGTCTCGCTGTCGCCCACGGCGGTTTTGTCCCGGGTGCAACGGCTCACCAAGGAGGGGTACATCCTGGGTTACGAGGCGCGCCTGAACCCGGTCAAGCTCGGGCGCGGCATGATGGTTTTTGTTGAGGTGCTGCTCGACCGCACAACACCCAACGTGTTCGAGGAATTCAAGGCTGCGGTGCAGGTGCGCCCGGAAATCATGGAGTGCCACATGGTGGCCGGTGGTTTTGACTACCTCTTGAAGACCCGCATGACGGACATGTCAGCCTACCGGGAATTTGCCGGAACGGTGTTGTGGCAGTTGCCCGGCGTGCGCGAGACAGGCACCTATGCGGTGATGGAAGAGGTCAAGAATTCCACCCAGCTTCGCTTGACATGAGGTGCCGCGTCAGCGGCGGCCAAATATCGCCGTGCCCACGCGCACCATGGTGCTGCCGGCCTGAATGGCGGCATCCAGATCGGCACTCATGCCCATCGACAGAATGTCAAGTGCCAGGCCACGGGCATTGAGCGCATCGAACAAGTCCCTGGCTCGGCCGTGCACGGCAACGGCTGCTGCGAAATCAGTGGTCGGCTCCGGAATGCTCATGAGCCCGCGCAAGGCCAACCGGGGCAACAGCCGCACTGCGTCGGCCAGCTGCGCCAGTTCTGCGGGCGCGACCCCTGCCTTGTTGACGCCGCCATCGGTATTGACCTGGATACACACCTGCAAGTGCGGCAAATGGGCAGGGCGCTGCTCGCTCAGCCGCTGCGCGATCTTGAGCCGGTCGATCGACTGCACCCAGTCGAAGTGTTCCGCCACCAGGCGGGTCTTGTTGCTCTGGACAGGACCGATGCAATGCCACTCGATGGACCGGTGGCGCAAGGTCTGGATCTTCCCGATCGCTTCCTGGATGTAGTTCTCGCCGAAACGGGTCTGCCCGGCATCGATGGCCTGCTCGATCTCCGTCACGCCAAACGTCTTCGACACCGCAAGCAACTGCACCAGATCGGCCGGGCGGCCCGCGGCTTGGCTGGCGCGCGCGATACGCGTCTGAATGGCTTGGAGATTGCTTGCAATCGTGGTCATAATTGCCGCAAGCGTAACAAACCATTGAGGAATCCGTGGACATCACCCAATTGCTTGCGTTCAGCGTCAAGAACAAAGCCTCCGACCTGCACCTGTCGGCGGATTTGCCGCCCATGATCCGGGTGCATGGGGATGTCCGACGCATCAATGTCGAGCCGCTGGACCACAAAGCCGTCCACGCCATGGTGTACGACATCATGAACGATACGCAGCGCAAGAATTACGAGGAGTTCCTCGAGATCGACTTCTCGTTCGAGATCGAAGGGCTGGCGCGATTTCGCGTGAATGCCTTCAACCACAACCGGGGTGCCGGCGCCGTCTTCCGAACCATTCCCTCCAAGATCCTGTCCCTTGAACAGCTCAATGCGCCCAAAATCTTTGCCGACCTGGCGCTCAAGCCGCGCGGCATGGTGCTGGTGACGGGTCCCACCGGATCGGGCAAGTCCACCACGCTGGCGGCCATGGTCAATTACCTCAACGAGACCGAGTTCGGGCACATCCTCACGGTGGAAGACCCGATTGAATTCGTGCATGAGTCCAAAAAATGCCTGGTCAATCAGCGTGAGGTCGGGCCGCACACGCTGAGTTTCGCGGCGGCCTTGCGCTCGGCGCTGCGCGAAGACCCTGATTGCATCCTGGTGGGTGAAATGCGCGACCTCGAAACCATCCGTCTGGCGATGACGGCGGCCGAGACCGGCCACCTGGTGTTTGGCACCTTGCATACGTCCAGTGCCGCCAAGACGATCGACCGGATCATCGACGTGTTCCCGGCCGACGAAAAGGAGATGGTCCGCGCCATGTTGTCCGAATCCCTGCAGGCAGTGATCTCGCAGACCTTGTGCAAGACCAAGGACGGCCAGGGTCGGGTAGCGGCCCACGAGATCATGCTGGGCACCAGTGCTATCCGCAACCTGATCCGCGAGGCCAAAGTGGCCCAGATGTACTCGTCGATCCAGACCGGCAACAGTGTGGGCATGCAAACACTGGACCAGAACCTCACCGACCTGGTGAAGCGCAACATCATCAGCCCTGCGGAAGCCCGCAGCAAGGCAAAGATTCCCGAGAACTTCCCCGGCTAAGCCTACGGGCCAACAGGAGCGACGGATGAAAGGTATTTTTGACATTCTCAGGCCCAAGGCCCCCGCAGATGCCCCGGATGACAAACAGGATTCGATCCTGTTCAGCACCGCATTCGCCGGGCTGGGCCTGGACGCTTCGCTGCTCATCCCATGGGAAGCGCGTGCGGTCGAGATCGACGCCCGCCGGCTCAGCGCTTCGCGCGGCACCAAGCTGCTGCAAGGCTTGTGGTCCAAAGACAAATACATGAGCCACCTGGATGCGGATGCCATCCAGAGCATGGAGCGTTATTTCGACTTCGCCACCGTGCCGTCCAATCGCGACGTGATCCGGCAGGATGAATACGGCAACTTCATGCTGGTTCTGCTCTCCGGGTCGATTGCCGTGGACAGGGTACAACCCTGGGGCGAGCGCTTGCGCCTGGCTGAAACCCGGCCGGGCGAGATACTGGGCGAAATGTCGCTACTTGACAGCGGCATCCGGTTTTCCGCCTGCACCACCATGAACGAATGCGAGATCGCGGCCCTCAGCGCGGAAGGCATGGACGACATGATGTCCACCAACCCCCAGCTGGCCGCCAACCTGATTGCGTTGTTGGCGCGCAAGTTGTCGTTGCGCTTGCGCGTCGTCAGCGCCCGCCTCAGCGAAAAGAAATGACCCACCTGGAGCACTGACACCATGGAACGCGACCAGGCCACCAAATTCATCAATGACTTACTGCGGCTGATGATCAGCCGCAACGGCAGCGACCTGTTCATCACGGGCGATTTTCCGCCTGCCATCAAGGTCGACGGCAAGGTCACCAAGGTGTCGCCCCAGCCGCTCAATGCGTCGCACACGCTGGCGCTGGCGCGCTCGGTCATGAACGACAAGCAGGTGGCGGAGTTCGAACGCACCAAGGAATGCAACTTCGCCATTTCGCCAGGTGGCGTCGGGCGTTTCCGCGTCAATGCGTTCATCCAGCAGGGCAAGGTCGGCATGGTGATGCGCGTCATCCCGCAAATCCTGCCCACCATCGACGGGCTGGGAGTGCCTCAGGTACTGAAAGAGATCGTGATGTCCAAGCGTGGCCTGTGCATCATGGTCGGCGCCACAGGCTCGGGCAAGTCCACCACGCTGGCGGCCATGGTGGACTGGCGCAACGACAATTCGTATGGGCACATCATCACGATCGAGGACCCGGTCGAATTTGTCCACATGCACAAGAATTGTGTCGTCACCCAACGCGAGGTCGGGCTCGACACCGACAGTTGGGAAATTGCCCTGAAGAACACCTTGCGCCAGGCACCGGACGTCATCCTGATGGGCGAGGTCCGTGATCGGGAAACGATGGAGCATGCGGTCGCGTTTGCGGAAACCGGCCACTTGTGCCTGGCCACTCTGCACGCCAACAGCGCCAACCAGGCGCTGGACCGGATCATCAACTTCTTCCCCGAGGAGCGACGCTCGCAGTTGCTGATGGACCTGTCGCTGAATCTCAAGGCACTGGTGTCGCAACGGCTGATCCCCAAACAGGACGGCAAGGGCCGCAACGCCGTGGTGGAGATCCTGCTCAACACGCCGCTGATCTCCGACCTGATATTCAAGGGAGATGTCTCGGAGATCAAGGAAATCATGAAGAAGAGCCGCAATTTAGGCATGCAGACCTTCG
>JAYVRP010000421.1:0-6254 GCA_043776215.1 Rhodoferax sp.
GGCAAGGCGCAGAAGGTCCAGGTGCAGGAGATGGTGCGCCGCATGTTGCACCTGCCAGGGTTGCCCGGCCCCGATGCCGCAGATGCGCTCGGCTTGGCCATCACGCATGCGCATGCCGGACGTTCCCAGGCGCTGCGGGCGCAGGCGCTGCAGGTGGACATGTTGCGTAACAAGGCCACTGCCACCTCCCGCAAAGCGGCCCGCTGATCGACGGGCCGTACGCTCAGTTGCGCAGGGATTGCCCGTCGGTGGACAGGGCATGCATGACATGCTGCGGCACCACCAGTTCGCCCTGCGCATTCGGTATGGCTTCGATGCGGATCACCGGAGCTGTGCCGCGCACCCCGCCAAATATCGTCGCGAACGCCGAGTCGGCGGCGTCTCGACCGGTGCCAAAACGCACAAAACCCATCGGAATGGCCACCCCGGACGAGTCGAAGATGTACCAGCGGTCGCCCACGTAGGCCTCCACATACGCGTGGAAGTCGGTCGGCCCGAGGATGGGGTCGGCGCCGTAATCGATGCCGGTGGCAAATCGTGCGGGAATGTTGACCGCCCGGCACAACGCGATCATCAGGTGCGCGAAGTCGCGGCACACACCCACTTCTTCCACCAGCGTGTCCACCGCTGTGGTGTTGCCGGTGGACGAGTTGGAACGGAAGGTCACGCGTTGGCGCACCCAGTCGCGGATCGCCTGCACCCGGCTGTAACCGTGCCACAGGTGGCCAAACTCCTTCACTGCAAAGCGGTGCAGGCGGTCGGACTGGCAATAGCGGCTGGGGTAGATGTAGGGCAACACCTGCCCGGGCAGGTTGGCCACCGCCACCTCGTTGATCTGCCCCGGTTGGCCGATGAAATGGTCCAGGTCCACCGTGGCGTCGTAGCGCACGGTCAAGGGGCCCGCGAAGGCCTGGAGTCGCAGAAAGCGGGTATGGGTGACCGGGTCGGTGTACAGGTTGGTCACCAGCGGCTGGCTGATGCCGAGCGATTCGGTCACCACGATCTGGTGCACCGTTTGCGCCGCGTGGATGTTGAAGATGAAATCGCAGCCGGGCGCGTCGATGTCGTAATTGAGCTCAATGGAGAATTGGAGGCGGACCATGGGGCAGCGCTTTCATTGGGGCAGGTGTTGAAGCCGGGAATGCGCGCCGACCGCAGCGGCAAGAACAAATCGGCCACCATCCGATTGTCGGGCGGGAGCGCTTGTTTGAGCGTGCGTTGGCGCACATAGGCTGGCAGCAAGGCCGACTACAACGGGGCAATCTCTGGTTTCAGAAGTTATAGTCTCGCATCGGCAGACCAATGTCGGC
This sequence comes from Rhodoferax sp., assembly GCA_043776215.1. Lineage (GTDB taxonomy): Bacteria > Pseudomonadota > Gammaproteobacteria > Burkholderiales > Burkholderiaceae_C > CAISIP01. The sequence continues at coordinate 1,311 of JAYVRP010000421.1, forward strand.
TGCATGTCGTGTGGTGATTCGGTTCACCCTGTATCTCCCGGTGCCTATTCCCAGACACCCGCTCGGCATTGCAAGCTTGGCGGGTGTTTGTCATTGACTCCCTCCCTTCATCGGACATGCCGCGCAATCCACTGTCAAGCCGAGCGCCTCCCACAATTCGACTAACTTTCATGATGCCCACTCGTCACCCCGCCTCATGAAAGTTATTTCACGTTAACGGACGCACCATGAGCCAACTCCTCATCAACGACTACCTCAAACAGCTGGATGTCATCAAAAAGGTCAGCGGCAGCCGCCGCGAGACCATCGTCCGCGAGGCATTCAAGGATCTGCTAAAGGCATGGGGCCGGCAACACGATCTGGTCTTTCTGGCCGAGTACCCGTTGAAAACGGCAACCAAGACGAACATAGCGGTCGATGGTGCGCTGCTGCACGAGTTGCGTATGCCACTCGGCTACTGGGAGGCCAAGGACGAGCGGGACGACCTTGACGAAGAAATCGACAAAAAGTTCAAGAAGGGCTACCCGCAGGACAACATCATCTTCAGCGACGACGTGATGGCGGTCCTGGTGCAGCATCGCCTGGAGGTATTGCGCTGTGACATGACGGATACGGTCCGGCTCGGCCAATTGCTTAAGCTGTTTTTCGGCTTCGAGCGACGCGAAATTGTGGATTTCCGCGCGGCGGTGGAACAATTCAAGACAGATTTGCCGAGCGTGTTGCAGGCGCTGCGAGCCATGATCGACAAGCAGGAAACTGCCAATGCCGGGTTCCGAGCGGCGTCTGCCAAGTTCCTCGCCCATGCCCAGGAGGCCATCAATCCCGGCCTGACCGCAGCCGATGTGCGCGAGATGCTAATTCAGCACATCCTGACGGAGGAAATCTTCGCCAAGGTGTTCGACGACTCGGACTTCCACCAGCACAACAATGTGGCGCGTGAGTTGTACGCGCTGGAAGGCGCATTTTTCACCGGAGCCTTGAAGAAGCAAACCCTGAAAGGACTGGAGCCATACTATGCCGCGATCCGCGCAGCTGCCGCGCAGATCGCCAGCCACAGCGAAAAGCAGACCTTCCTGAAGGTCATTTACGAGAACTTTTACAAGGTCTACAACGTCAAGGCGGCGGACCGCCTGGGTGTGGTCTATACGCCGAACGAGATCGTGCGCTTCATGATCGACGGCGCCGACTGGTTGTGCGAAAAACACTTTGGCAAGAACCTGGTCGATCGCGATGTGGAGATTCTCGACCCGGCAACCGGCACCGGCACATTCATCTGCGAACTGCTGGAGCATTTTCGCGGCCAGCCGAAAAAGCTGGAGAACAAGTATCGCAACGAATTGCACGCCAACGAGGTCGCGATCCTGCCGTACTATGTTGCCAACCTGAACATCGAGGCCACCTACGCAGCCATCACCGGTCGCTACGAGGAGTTCCCCAACCTGTGTTTCGTCGACACGCTGGACAACGTGGGTCTGCACACGGCGGCGCTTGGCACCACCGCCGAGCTGTTTGCAGGTGTTAGCGACGAAAACGTGGCGCGCATCAAGCGCCAGAACGGCAAGCGTATCAGTGTCGTGATCGGCAACCCGCCTTACAACGCCAACCAGGCCAACGAGAACGACAACAATAAGAACCGTGAATACCCCGGCATCGACAAGCGCATCAAGCAGACCTATATCGCAGAGAGCACGGCACAGAAAACCAAGCTTTACGACATGTACGCGCGTTTTTTCCGCTGGGCCAGTGATCGGCTCGCCGCCAATGGTGTATTGGCCTTTGTGACCAATCGCAGCTTCATCGAGAGCCGCACTTTTGACGGTTTTCGGAAGACGGTGGCGCAGGAGTTTGCTGACATCTATGTGCTGGACTTGGGTGGTGACGTGCGTGCCAACCCCAGACTCAGCGGCACCAAACACAACGTGTTCGGCATCCAAACTGGCGTGGCCATCAGCTTCATGGTCAAGCGACTTACCGCAGCGAAGGACCGGAAGCCCGCTCGGGTTTTCTACGCGCGCCGGCCCGAGATGGAAAACGCCGAGGAAAAGCTGGCGTTTCTGAGCGGGCATCCGATGCGGGGCATTGACTTTGACGAGGTGCAGCCAGACAAGACCGGCAACTGGGTGAACCTGACCAATAATGATTTTGAGACACTGATGCCGTTGGCCAGCAAGGCCACGAAAGCGGCAAAGACGGCGGCGCAGGAGCGCGCGATTTTCAAGCTGTTCTCGCTTGGTGTTGTCACGAATCGCGATGAGTGGGTTTACGCCGATGACGCGGCGACCCTGCTCGACAAAACCGGGCACTTGATCGCACGCTACAACGCAGACTGCGCGAAGCTCGCCGCCGTGAGGGGCAGCGAAAAATTGAACGAGATGTTGGACTCGGGCATCAAGTGGACGCGTGCTGTCAAGAATGATTTGCGTCGTGGCGTTGTCTATGAACTCGATTCCGATGCAGTTGAGACCAGTTACTACCGCCCGTTCGTGAAACGGCAACTGTATTTCAGTCGCCAGCTCAACGAGATGGTGTACCAGGTGCCGCAACTCTTCGGTCGTGATGCTGGTGCGAATCGCGCTTTTTGCTTTGTAGCTGAGGATCGAAGTGCTTTCGGTGTCATTGCGTTCGATGCAGTCCCGAACAAGGACATCTTCATGCCCAGTGCGGCCCAAGTCATGGCGATGTCTCGTTTCGAATTGGGAAATCGAGTTGACAACATCACCGACTGGGCACTAAGGGCATTTACATCTCACTACAAAGCGGCGGCAACAGACTCGGCCAATTCAGGCGCAGGTAAGGCACGCAAGATCACCAAGGAAGCCATCCTTCACTACTGCTACGCCGTGCTGCACGACCCGGCGTACCGCGAGAAATACGCGCAGAACCTCAAGCGCGAGTTCCCGCGTATCCCACTTTATGCCGACTTCAGGCAATGGGCCGCTTGGGGCGAGCAGTTGATGGCCTTGCACATCGGTTACGAGCAGGTCGTGCCGTTCCCACTGTTGCGCACCGATACGCCGGACGACAAGGCACGCGCGGCAGGACAGAGCCCCAAGTCCATTCTCAAATCTGACTCGACCAGCGGCACCGTCTTGGTGGACAGCGAGACCACACTGCGTGGCGTGCCGGACACCGCGTGGGCCTACCGTCTCGGCAACCGCTGCGCTATCGATTGGGTGCTCGACCAGTACAAGGAGCGCAAACCCAAGGACCCGACGATTCGCGAGAAGTTCGACACCTACCGCTTTGCCGACTACAAGGACAAGGTGGTGGACCTGTTGGCGCGCGTGACCACGGTCAGTGTGGAAACGACAAAGATAGTCGGCCAGATGGCGCTCGCCAGGCGATGAACTTACACAGGAGCGCTGGCGCTTTCTGTTCGAAGCCCCTCACGCCTGCATGTCTCATGCCGAGTCGCGTTCGAAAGACGATTGAGATTTCCCTGATTCAAAAAAGTGCATTTTCCGTTCGCACTGAGCCTTCCCACGAGTTCGGTGCGCGCGGCTCGGCTTCGACAAGCTCAGCCCGAACGGTGTAGTGAGTTGCAAAAATCAATGGAATTGCGTGAACGCATTGACAATGCATCTTTGACGCAGCTTACGCCCACCACGCTGGCAGGATCAGGTCGGTGGGGCGCTCTGCGCAGCAAAATAAAGGGGGAGGCCAAGGGCCGGAGGACATTTGCGGAGCAGAGCGCCCCGCCGGCCTGGTCCCGACCACACAGTCCGACCGATCTGAATCCAAGCACACAAAACAGCATCCGTCGCAACGATGGCCGACACCTGCAGGTGCGTCGAATTTACGCCACCCGCTCCAGTATCAGCACCGCAAAGAAGCCGAACGCCGCGATCAGCGTCCACTTGAGAACCAGCAAGCCGATGCGTTTGTAACGCGCTTGGCCTGTGGCGGCGAAAAATGTGAACGCCACCACGGCGCCCAGCAGCAGCATCAGGATCAACCAGCGAAACAGCAACATGGTGTACGGGGTGCAGGGCGGATGGGGTGCCTACCAGGCTGGCGCCAATTCGGCGAAGCCGCTGGGCGCAATTTTTTCGTCCTCGAAAGTTACGAGCTCCCAGGCGTCCTTGCGCGCCAGCAAAGCGCGCGCCAGCTTGTTGTTGAGTTCATGCCCGGAGCGGAAAGCGCTGTACGCGGCAAGCAATGGTTTGCCCAGCATGTACATGTCGCCGATGGCGTCGAGGATCTTGTGCTTGACGAACTCATCGTCGTAACGCAGGCCGTCGGAGTTGAGGATCTTGTAGTCGTCCATCACGATGGCGTTGTCCAGCCCGCCGCCGAGTGCCAGGCCATTGACACGCATGGTTTCCACGTCTTTGGTGAAACCGAAGGTGCGCGCGCGCGCGATGTCGCGCGAATACGAGCCCGTGCCCATGTCAAATTCCACGTGCTGGCCGGTGGAGTCCACCGCCGGATGGTCAAAGACGATTTCGAAACTGAGCTTGTACCCGTGGTACGGGTCGAGCCGTGCCCACTTGGTTGTGGCGCCCTGGCCCTCGCGCACTTCGACACTCTGCTTGACGCGGAGGAACTTGCGGGGTGCGTTCTGCCATTCGATACCGGCGCTTTGCAGCAGGAACACGAAGGAAGCGGCCGAGCCGTCCAGAATGGGCACTTCCTCGGCCGTGATGTCCACGTACAGGTTGTCGATGCCCAGACCGGCGCAGGCCGACATCAGGTGCTCCACTGTGGCCACCTTGGCCACGCCGTTGGAGGCTGTGGTGGCCATGCGGGTGTCCGACACGGCCGCCGCTGACATGGGGATATCCACCGGTACCGGCAGATCGACCCGCCGGAACACGATGCCGGTGTCCGGGGCGGCGGGCCGCAGCGTGAGCTCCACCCGCTGGCCGCTGTGCAAGCCCACACCCACGGCGCTGGTCAGGGACTTGAGGGTTCGTTGTTTAAGCACCCACCAATTGTAAAAGC
>JAYVRP010000422.1:0-1944 GCA_043776215.1 Rhodoferax sp.
TGACATGCAAGAGCAGAATTCATGAGTACCTCGTCGACGTCCCCTCGTCCCAGCGTCATTCAATTGGCCATCAAGGAGAAAGCCGCGCTGTATGCCGCCTATATTCCGATGTTTTCGGAAGGAGGCATATTCATACCCACCGCGCGCGAATACAAGCTCGGTGACGATATTTACGTACTGTTGTCGCTGCCGGAAGATCCTCAGCGTTATCCGGTGGCCGGCAAAGTGGCCTGGGTCACACCGGCAAAGGCGGCCGGAAGCAGAACCCAGGGAGTCGGCATACAGTTTCCGAAAGACGAGAAGTCCAAATTGCTCCGGTCCAAGATCGAAGAGATTCTGGGTGCAATGGTTGGCTCGGACCGTCCGACACAAACCATTTGACCCGCCGGCCGCCCGACCTGCGGCTGACCGTTTTACTTGTCCCGTCGGCCCAGTCGGCAAGGGGCCGGCCATGCAAACATGCCTCCATCCCCCATGTTCACTGACTCGCACTGCCATTTGACGTTTCCCGAGTTGACGCAGGACCTGCCTGCCATTCGCGAAGCGATGGCGCGCGCGAACGTTGGCCGGGCCTTGTGCATCTGCACCACGCTGGAGGAATTTGCTTCGGTGCACGAGTTGGCCAGGCGATATGACAATTTCTGGGCGACCGTGGGCGTACATCCCGACAACGAAGGTGTCACCGAGCCCAGCCTGCAGGATTTAGTGGACAGGGGCCGCCTGCCCCGCGTCGTCGCAATCGGAGAAACAGGGCTGGACTATTTCCGGCTGGCGGGACGATCCGTCGCAGACATGAAGTGGCAACGCCAGCGTTTTCGTATTCATATCCAGGCCGCAAGGTTGCTGGATTTGCCTCTGGTCGTGCATACCCGAAGCTCCGCCGCAGACACTGTGCGGCTGCTGCGGGAAGAGGGGGCAGGGGGCCCGAATGCCACTGCCCGAGCGGTATTTCACTGTTTCACTGAAACCCTGGACGTCGCGCGAGAGGTGCTCGACATGGGTTACTACATCTCGTTCTCCGGTATCGTCACCTTCAAGAATGCACAGCATTTGCGGGATGTGGCGGCATTTGTGCCGCTCGACCGCCTCCTGATCGAGACCGACAGCCCCTATCTGGCGCCAGTGCCGTACCGTGGCAAGATTAACAATCCGTCTTACGTGCCGTTTGTCGCGCACCAACTTGCAAAGGTCAAAGGCTGTGGCGTCGAAATGATTGCGCAGCACACCAACAGTAATTTCGACATCTTGTTCAAAGGAGTTCATCCATGAGACGACTGCCCGATCTCGGCCACGCATCCATTTTGCATGTAATGTATCGCTTGAAGAGTTTTATCTATCCCATTGTTTTATTGATAGTTTCTTCCGCTCACGCAGGTTCCTATGACGACTTCTTCAAAGCCATCAAGATGGACGACCCGGCAGCGCTGTCCGACCTGCTGAAGCGTGGGTTTGATGCCAACACGCGTGATCCCGCTGGGCAGCACGGGCTGGTTTTGGCGCTCCGTGAAAAGTCGCTCAAGGCTGCAGAGGCTTTGCTGGACTGGCCAAAAACCGAGCCGGAGGTGCGTACGCCGGCCGATGAAAGCCCGCTGATGTTTGCGTCCCTGAACGGTTACCTGGAACTTTCGAAGAAGTTGATCACCAGGGGCGCTGACGTCAACAAGCCGGGATGGGCACCTTTGCATTACGCCGCCACCCGCGGACATCTGGCCGTGATGAACTTGCTGCTGGACAACTACGCCTACATTGACGCGAGTTCCCCCAATGCGACAACCCCGTTGATGATGGCCGCTTTCTATGGCACACCATCGGCGGTCAAGTTGCTGCTCGAAGCAGGCGCCGACCCGATGCTCAAGAACGATCAGGGCCTGTCCGCGATCGACTTTGCCCACCGCAACAGCCGCCAGGATTCCGCCGACATCATTGCGGCATTTGTCCGGGCGC
>JAYVRP010000423.1:0-1941 GCA_043776215.1 Rhodoferax sp.
CGATCGGGCCGGTGTCGATGGTGCCGTCCCTTCGCACAGGGCCGTGGGCGGTGAACAGGATGCCAGCACCCCGGACGGCCCAGGAAAAGGGCTGGCTCAGGGCGGGCAAGCCGCAGTCGATGATTTCTTTCATGGGATGTTTCCGTTCGTTCCTGTTCGGAGGTCAAGCCGACTGCACATTCTTTTCAATCCAGTGTCATTGCATCGCACTACGATACAGGCCTTTCCATTCTTGAGGAGTAAACGCCATGGACGTCCAGGCCATTCAGAATTTTCTCAGCACCACGGCGACCGACCTCGCGGTCAAGGTGCTCGCGGCCATCGCGTTTTGGGTCGTCGGTCGCTGGCTGATAGGCCGCGTGATCAGCCTGATCCAGGCCGGAATGGGTCGCAACCATGTGGATCCCACACTGACCAAGTACCTTGGCTCCATCGTGGCCATCACGCTCAACATCGTGCTGGTGTTGGGCATCCTGGGCTACTTCGGCATCCAGACCACCTCGTTCGCCGCCTTGCTCGCCGGTGCTGGCGTGGCCATCGGTGCCGCCTGGAGCGGGTTGCTGGGCAACTTTGCGGCCGGGGCGTTCATGATGGTGCTGCGGCCATTCAAGGTCGGTGATTTTGTGAGCATTGGTGGTGTCGTCGGTACGGTGCATGAACTGGGATTGTTCGGCACCACCATGGTGACACCTGACAACGTGATGACCATCGTCGGCAACGGCAAGATCTTCGGCGACACGATCCAGAACTTCTCGGCGCTGCCGGTGCGGCGCGTCGAGCGCGTGGCCCAGTTGGCCAATGGCGTGGATGCGCTCGAAGCCATCAGCCGCTTCAAGGCCGCTGTTGCCCTGATACCCAACGTGTCGAGGGACATGCCACCCGAAGTCAACCTGCTCGACATGAAGCTCGAAGGCCCACAGATCTCTGTGCGCCCGTACACCCACACCGACCACTACTGGCAGGTGTATTTCGACACCAACGAGGCGATCGTGCGGGTCTGCAAAGAAGCAGGCTGGCCGGTGCCATCGGCCATGCACCAGGTGCGGCAGGTCTGATGGCCTTGGGCTGCGGCGGCCTGGATCTTCCTGCCCATGCACTGAGTTGGCAGTTCTTTGCGTTGCGCGCCGCCAGCATGTAGCAAGATTGTTCTGCGTCCGGACCGCCATTGGTTAAGCTCCTGTACATTGAGGCTGAACCATCGCGCGGGAGAGACATGCCGGCCAAGAAGACCCCTACCGCAAGCAAGCTGCGGCCCATGAAGGGCAGCAACGACCAGAGTCTGGATTTCGCCGCGCTGGTGGCTGCCATCGGGCAGGTGCATGCGCAAAGTGCTGCTCAGGCAAGCCGTGTCATCAATGTGAGTCTGACGCTGCGCAACTGGGTGATTGGCGCCTACATCCGGCAATACGAACAAAAGGGCGCCGACCGTGCCCGGTATGGCGCGCGTTTGCTGGAGCAACTGGCCATGGCGCTGCAGGCCGGTCTGGACCGGTGTTACAGCGGCCGTTATCTGGGTTTGTGCCGCCAACTGTTCGATGTGTATCCGGCGATTCGGAAATCGCTGATTTCCGAATCGGATTGGCTGCCAATGCCAGCCCACGTGAGGCCACCCAAGGGTGTGGCGGCAATTCGGAAATCAACGATTTCCGAGCTCGCAATGGATACCAAAGACCTGATCGAACGACTGTCCTTCACCCATCTGGTCGAACTCATAACCATCGCTGACCCGCTGAAACGTGCCTTCTACGAGATCGAATGCATACGCGGCAACTGGTCGGTACGCGCCCTCCAACGCCAGCTTGCCACTCTGTATTTCGAACGCTCCGACCTGTCGAAGAACAAAGACAAACTGGCGGCCATGGTGCGCCATGGCATCGAGGTGGCCGAACCCCGACTGGCGATTCGTGACCCTTACGTCTTCGAGTTCCTGGGCTTGCGTGC
>JAYVRP010000424.1:0-6233 GCA_043776215.1 Rhodoferax sp.
GGTCTCGGGGAGGTCCATGCAGTGTCGGCAGCCCACGGGCAAGGCATACGGTCTTTGCTTGACGTCGCGCTGGCTTCCCTGGAGCCGCCACCGGAGGTCCAGGATGATTCGGAGCAAGAAGGCGGGGCCATCAAGCTCGCGGTCGCCGGTCGCCCCAACGTAGGCAAATCCACCCTGATCAACACGTGGCTGGGGGAGGAGCGCCTGGTTGCCTTCGATCAGCCGGGAACGACCCGGGACGCGATCACCATTCCGTTCGAGCGCCATGGACAGCGCTTCGAGCTGATCGACACCGCAGGATTGCGGCGCCGTGGCAAGGTCTTCGAGGCGATTGAAAAATTCTCCGTGGTCAAGACCTTGCAGGCAATCGAGTCGGCCAATGTCGTGTTGCTGCTGATCGATGCCACCCAGGGTGTCACCGACCAGGACGCCCACATTGCGGGTTACATCCTCGAAAGTGGCCGTGCGGTCGTGCTGGCGATCAACAAGTGGGACGCGGTCGATGAATATCAGCGTGAGTTGGTCAAACGGTCCATGGAAACACGCTTGCCGTTTCTCAAATTCGCGTCCATGCATTTGATCTCGGCGACCAAGCGGCAGGGACTCGGTCCCGTCTGGGCGTCGATTGCGCAGGCCCACAAGGCCGCCAACTGCAAGATGTCGACACCGGTGCTGACGCGCCTGCTGCTGGAGGCTGTGCAGTTTCAGAGCCCCAAGCGCTCTGGCATGTTTCGCCCCAAGTTGCGTTATGCGCACCAGGGGGGCATGAACCCACCGGTCATCGTCATCCATGGCAATTCACTGGAGCATGTCACTGACTCCTACAAGCGTTTCCTGGAAGGTCGGTTCCGCAAGGAGTTTGACCTTGTCGGCACCCCCTTGCGGATTGAAATGAAGACTTCCAAGAACCCCTTCGCGGACAAGGACTGAAACTTCACGCTGGCACATAACACCGCCCCGCATGCGGAAACGGCTGCACCGGGTCCAACTGCGAGGGGCCCTGTGGTATCGTCCCGCTTTCAACTTCAGATCCAGAACACGGAGAATATCGTGAGCAACAAAGGCCAGTTATTGCAAGACCCCTTCCTCAACGCTTTGCGCCGGGAGCATGTGCCAGTCTCCATCTATCTCGTCAACGGCATCAAGCTGCAGGGTCAGATCGAATCCTTTGACCAGTACGTGGTGTTGCTTCGCAACACCGTGACCCAGATGGTTTACAAACACGCCATCTCCACCATCGTGCCAGGGCGTGCAGTGAACTTCTCCGTCACCGAAGGTGGCGAGCCTTCCGCAGCTTGACCACTGCTGTCGGGCCGGCAGGGCCGACAGCAGGTCGCTGACCAGACTGACTGGCAACCTTGAGTTCGTCCACCGCTTCTGACACCCATCCGCCACGGACTATTCTGGTCGGGGTGGATCTTGGCCTCCCCAATTTTGACGGCAAACTCGAAGAACTGGGCCTCTTGGCACAGACTGCCGGCCTCGACCCTGTGGCTCGCGTCACCTGTAAACGCAAGGCGCCGGATGCCGCCTTGTTTATTGGCAGCGGGAAGGCCGACGAGATCAAATTGTTGTCTGTGGAGGTGGGGGCTGCGGAAATTCTCTTTGACCAGAGCCTGAGCCCGGCCCAACAGCGCAATCTGGAGCGCCACATGGAGATGCCGGTCAACGACCGTACCTTGCTGATTCTTGAGATATTTGGCCAGCGCGCCCGCAGTCATGAGGGAAAACTGCAGGTGGAACTGGCGCGGCTCCAATATCTCAGTACCCGACTCGTGCGCCGATGGTCCCACCTGGAGCGCCAGCGTGGTGGTATCGGAACGCGTGGCGGCCCCGGTGAAACCCAGATCGAACTGGACCGCCGCATGATCGGCGAGAACATAAAACGGACCAAGGAGCGGCTGCACAAGGTCAAGCGGCAGCGCCAGACGCAGCGGCGCCAGCGTGACCGGCGCGACGCTTTCAATATTTCCTTGGTCGGCTACACCAATGCCGGAAAGTCCAGCTTGTTCAACAGTCTGGTCAACGCGCGCGCTTATGTGGCCGACCAGTTGTTTGCCACGCTCGACACCACGACGCGGCAGTTGTACCTTGGCGAGGCAGGGCGTTCTGTGTCGCTGTCGGACACGGTGGGCTTCATCCGCAATCTGCCGCATGGCCTCGTAGACGCCTTCGAGGCCACTCTGCAGGAGGCTGTGGACGCCGATGTGCTGCTGCACGTGGTCGACGCATCCAACCCGCACCACCCCGAGCAGATGAAAGAGGTCGCACGGGTTCTGGCCGAAATCGGCGCGCAGCAAGTGCCACAGGTGCTGGTATTCAACAAAATCGATGCCATTGAAATTGGCCATCGACCCCTGCAACTGCAGGATGTGGTTGACCTGGATGGTGTACTCACGGATCGACTGTTCGTGAGTGCGCGGACCGGCGAAGGATTGGACGGCTTGCGTCAGCATCTTGCGCGGCTCGCATCGAAGGCGACGCCGACGGGAGCAGAGCCATCTTATTCCCTTGAGGAATTTGCGGACGCCCCCCCCTTGGGCACAATCGAGACATGAACCAAATGAGAACCGGGAACCTGAGATGAAACTCCAACACCCCTCGACTGGCTGGGAGGCACTGTCGCAGCGCATCAGAGGCATGTTCAACCTGAACGACTCACGTTGGGGACGTGGCGACGACAAGGCCGGTGGTGACTCCGCAAAACCCGACGACACGCCGCCGGTCGAGCCGCCAGCCCCACCACCGACGGGGCAGGGCACGCGTGGGCGTGGGCAAGGCCCGAACCAGGGCCCGCCGGACCTCGACGAACTGTGGCGCGATTTCAATCGCAAGCTGGGTGGCTTTTTTGGTGGAGCGCGTCAGGGAGGGCGTGGCAAAGGTGGCGGAACCGGCGGGGACAGTCCAGGGGGCTTCCAGCCGGATATGAAAAGCGCAGGCGTGGGCGCGGGCCTGATTGCCGCCGTCGCTGTTTTGATCTGGCTCGGTACCGGTTTTTTCATCGTGCAGGAGGGCCAGCAGGCCGTCATTACCCAGTTTGGCAAGTACAAGAGTACGCAAAGTGCTGGTTTCAATTGGCGCTTGCCTTATCCGATCCAGCGCCACGAATTGATTTTTGTGACCCAGATCCGGTCCGTGGACGTGGGTCGGGATATGGTCATCAAGGCCACCGGCCTGCGCGAGTCAGCCATGCTCACCGAGGACGAAAACATCGTCGAGATCAAGTTTGCCGTGCAGTACCGGTTGAGCGATGCCCGCGCATTCCTGTTTGAAAGCAAGAATCCGACCGATGCGGTCGTTCAGGCCGCTGAAACCGCAGTCCGCGAGGTGGTTGGCAAGATGCGTATGGACTCGGCGCTGTCCGAGGAGCGTGACCAGATCGCACCCCGTGTGCGTGCCCTGATGCAATCGATCCTGGACCGTTACAAGATGGGTATCGAAGTGGTGGGCATCAATCTGCAGCAGGGCGGGGTGCGCCCGCCCGAACAGGTTCAGGCGGCCTTCGACGATGTACTCAAGGCCGGCCAGGAACGCGAGCGCGCCAAGAATGAAGCACAGGCTTATGCCAATGACGTCGTGCCGCGGGCCGTCGGGTCGGCGTCCCGCCTCAAGGAGGAGGCCGATGCTTACAAGGCCCGTATTGTGGCGCAGGCGCAGGGCGATGCACAGCGCTTCAAGTCGGTGCTGGCGGAGTACCAGAAAGCGCCCCAGGTAACCCGCGACCGCATGTACCTCGAAACCATGCAACAGATCTACAGTAACGTCACCAAGGTGCTGGTGGACTCGCGCCAGGGGTCGAACCTGCTCTACCTGCCACTGGAGAAGATCATGCAGCAACAGGGTGTTGCTGCGCCCGACGCACAGCCCGCCGGGGCTGCAGTGCCGACGCCCGCTGCGGGTGGTGCCGTGTTGCCCGGTACCGGGCAAGCTGATCCCCGCAGCCGGGACACCTCGCGTTCACGTGAACGCGACTCACGTTAGGACACACACCATGAACCGGCTAGGTTTCGTATTTTCTTCCCTGCTGCTCGCGCTGGCGATTGCCAGTTCGATGTTGTTCGTTGTAGACCAAAGGCAATTCGGCGTCGTGTACGCGCTGGGCCAGATCAAGGAGGTGATCACCGAGCCTGGTCTGAACTTCAAACTACCGCCTCCATTCCAAAACGTTTCGTACATCGACAAACGTCTGTTGACGCTCGATACCACCGACACCGAACCGATGCTCACCGCCGAGAAGCAGCGGGTCGTGATCGACTGGTATGTGCGCTGGCGCATCAGTGAACCTACCCAGTACATCCGCAATGTCGGACTCGACGAGGCGTCTGGCGCCAACCAGCTCAACCGGGTCGTGCGTAATGCGTTCCAGGAGGAAATCAACAAGCGCACCGTCAAGGAGTTGCTCTCCACCAAACGCGAGGCACTGACTGCCGACGTCAAGGCCGAGGTGCTGGAAAAGGTACGTGGCCAAAAACCGTGGGGCATCGACGTGGTGGACGTGCGCATCACCCGCGCCGACTACGTGGACGCCATCACCGAGTCGGTGTATCGCCGCATGGAGGCCGAGCGCAAGCGGGTTGCCAACGAGTTGCGTTCCACCGGGGGCGCCGAAGGCGAAAAAATTCGTGCCGACGCAGACCGGCAGCGCGAAGTGACGATCGCCAACGCCTACCGGGACGCCCAGAAGATCAAGGGCGAGGGAGATGCAGAAGCATCCCGGATTTACGCGGAGGCATTCGGGCGCGACGCGCAGTTTGCCCAGTTCTATCGCAGCCTGGAGGCCTACAAGGCCAGCTTCACGCGAAAATCCGACCTGATGGTGCTCGACCCGGCCTCTTCAGAGTTCTTCAAGGCGATGCGTGGCGGTGCCCCGGTGTCGCCACCGGCACCGACCAAGAAGTAACAGGGTTTGGACGGCGACACATTCTGGCTTGCGCTGGCACTGGTCCTGGTGATCGAAGGCTTGTTTCCCTTCGTGTCACCGACTGGATGGCGGCGCATGTTCCAGCAAATTCTGCAACTGCATGATGGGCAGGTGCGATTTTTCGGCCTGTGCAGCATCCTGGCCGGCCTGGTCATGTTGTGGCTCTTCGCATGACAGGGCCATGCAAGCGTGGCCCGGTAAAATTCGGTTTTTAATCGCCTGTTCACTCCATGTCCGCCTGGGTTTTGCCGGATCATATTGCCGATGTCTTGCCATCTGAAGCCCGCCACATCGAAGAGTTGCGCCGGGCGCTTCTCGATATGGCGCGGTGTTACGGGTATGAACTGGTCATGCCGCCGCTGCTGGAGCACCTGGAATCCCTGCTGAGCGGAACAGGTGAGGCGCTTGGCCTGCAAACCTTCAAGCTCGTCGACCAGTTGTCCGGGCGGATGATGGGTTTGCGTGCCGACACCACGCCCCAAGTGGCACGCATCGATGCGCACCTTCTGAACCGCGCCGGTGTCACGCGTTTGTGTTATTGCGGCCCGGTGCTGCACACCCGGCCCGACAAACCCCACGCGACCCGCGAACCCTTGCAGTTCGGCGCCGAAATCTACGGCCACGCGGGGCCTGAGGCCGACCTGGAGATTCTGCTGCTGGCACTCGATTGTTTGCGTGTGGCGAAGGTCGAAAACCCGAGCGTGGATCTGGCCGATGCGCGAATCGTGCGAGCGCTGCTGACTGCGGCGAACGCCGATCACCCGACGCAATCGCGCATCCACCGCGCCTTGGCGGCCAAAGATGCCGAGGAAATGCGGGCTTTGACAGCGCGATTTCCCGACGCGCCGCGCCAGGGCTTGATGGAACTCGTCAACTTGTACGGTGATTGGAAAGTCATCGATGAGGCGCGCCGCGTATTGCCACGGGATCCGGCCATCGAAGCCGCGCTGTCCAACCTGCAATGGCTCGCCAGCCACCTCGGTGAGACGCCGGCCAGTTTTGACCTTGCTGACCTGCGAGGTTACGCCTATTACAGTGGCGCGAGATTCTCCATTTTTGCGCCCGCAGCCAGTGATGCCCTGGCACGTGGCGGACGTTACGATGAAGTGGGGGCGGTTTTCGGGCGCAACCGTCCTGCGGTCGGTTTCAGCCTCGACGTCAAGGCGTTGGTGCGGGCCGTTGGTCCGCGAGCCCTGCATGCCGCAATCCGGGCCCCCTGGGGCGAACAGGACGATCTGCGCCAGGCAATCTCGAGATTGCGTTCAGCGGGCCACACGGTCGTGTGTGTCTTGCCCGGGCATGAAAATGAAGT
>JAYVRP010000425.1:0-1938 GCA_043776215.1 Rhodoferax sp.
ACTGGGGTAACTGGCCACCACGCGGCCTTTGCGGTCGATCAGGTACTTGTGAAAATTCCATGCCGGCGCCTTGCCGGTGGCCTTGGCCAGGGCCACGAACAGCGGATGCGCATCCTTGCCCACCACCACGGTCTTGGCGAACATCGGGAACTTCACAGCATAGGTGTTGAAACAAAAATCCGCGATCTGCCGGCTGTTGCCGGGCTCCTGCTGGCCAAAGTCGTTGGATGGAAAACCCAGCACCACCAGCCCCTGCGACCCGAGGCGCGCATACAGGCTCTCCAGCCCTTCGTACTGGCCTGTGAAACCACAATAACTCGCGGTATTGACCACCAGCACCACCTTGCCCGCATACTGGCACAGATCCTGACGCGCATCGTCCTGCAGGCGTTTGAACTGTTGCCGCAGCAGCGCAGGGCAGTTGCCCGGCTCCGATGCCGCCACGGGCACGGTTTGAGCGACGGCCGCCCCGGGTGCGCCCAGGGCCAGCGCGAGAGTGCAAAGCATGGTGGAGATGCGTGGAAACATATTTTTCGGCAAGATTCGGAGAAGGGGTGGAGTTGACAGACCCGCCTGGCGCACGGCGAGAGTCTGAGACTTCGAGTATCGCGCAAGCCCGATTACACTGCGGCCAAGATGCCCATCCTGCCGTTGCTGCTGTGCGCCGCCCTGCTTGCAGTTGCGTCCGACGCTTCAGGGTCGGCGACACATTTCGGTGTTGAAGCGCAACGTGGGCGATCTGGTGGAGGTCCGCGCACGGGCCACCCTGCACGCCTCGCTGTCCGTCGTATGGAATACCTTGACCGACTACGAAAGGATGCCCGAGTTCATTCCCGGTCTCAAGCGCAGCCGCGTTGTTGCGCGCAACGGTGCCACCACCACCGTGGAGCAATCCGGTGAGGCGCATTTCCTGTTTCTGTCGGTGCCTATCGAGGTCACGGTGGAAACGACCGAGCGACCGCCCCATATCGAGGTGCGCCGCATCGCCGGCACGTTGCGTCACCTGCAAGGCCGCTACGAAATCGACGTGCTGACGACCGACCCTGAACGCGTGCAACTGCGCTGGGTCGGCACCATCGCGCCGGAGGTGGGCCTTCCGCCATTCATCGGCGAAGCCCTGATGCGCTTGCTGATCGAAGAACAGTTTGCCGGCATGGTGCGCGAGATCGAGCGCCGCCAAGCCGCGCGGCTCCTGGGTGAAAGGTCAGGCACCGCCTCGCCCGACACGCCTGCAGCGCCACCCACAGTGGCGGCCCCCCAGCGGTGACGCCGCGTGAGAGCGGCTCCGCCCTGGCAGCGTTCGAACGGTGGTCGCCAGTGCCAGGATGGTGCGGGCAATTGCCACACCGTCCGCCAGCAGGCTCTGCGTCAGTTCCAGCTCGAGTCGGCGCGGGTTGGCGTGTCTCGCTCAGGCGGCAATCCAGAGTTGCGGCAAATCGGGCAGCGCCCGGAAGATGCTCGACAGGGAGCCGTTGCGCACGAGCCGCGTCGCGTGCGCAATATCGGGCGCAAGAAAGCGGTCCTGCCCCATCGCGGGTATCTGCTCGCGCAGCAGTGCATGGGCCTGCTCCAGCGCGCCGGAGCTGCGCATCGGCCGCAGAAACTCGATGCCCTGGGCGGCCGCCAGCCACTCGATGCCCAGAATATGCGCGGTGTTGTCGATCATGGCTTGCAGACGCCGCGCCGCGAACGTAGCCATCGAAACGTGATCCTCCTGGTTGGCGCTGGTGGGCAGACTGTCCACACTGGCGGGGTGCGCCAGGGATTTGTTTTCCGACGCCAGCGCGGCTGCGGTGACATGGGCAATCATGAAGCCGCTGTTGAGCCCGGCGTCCGCTGTCAGGAACGCAGGCAGGCGCGACACACTGCTGTCAATCAGCATGGCGATGCGGCGCTCGGCAATCGCGCCCACTTCGGCAATGGCCAGCGCCATGCCGT
>JAYVRP010000426.1:0-1938 GCA_043776215.1 Rhodoferax sp.
CGCGAAACGGCGAAGGCAAGGCCAAATTGCCTACCACCTGGAAGCGGCAAAGTCCGGGTGCCTCTTAAAAACGCAATTGCGCCAGCAGTGGTTCGAGCGCCTCCGCTTCACGCTGTAGCCTCTGCGCCAACCCGAGCGCCTGGTCTTCGGACAGGTGACCGCGCGACCCGGCCAGCGCCAGAGTCAACGAAGCGATTGGTGCGCCCTGCCGGGATCGCAGCGGCACACCGACGGCCGATATCCCCGCTGCGATATCACCCAGGTTAAGCGCGAACCCGAGCGGACGTGAGCGCTCCAGCATCCGCCGTATGCCACACCAACGCGTGGCATCGCCGCACGCGATGGTTCGGCGGTTGTGCGCTTCGACTTCCTTCTGCTCGGCGCGCGGCAGGTGAATCAGTATCGCGACGCCACCGGCGGTCAGGCAGAGTGGACGCCGACCACCGACATCGAGCATCAGTGCCTGCACCGTCCGTTGGCCGTCCTCGCGCGCCAGGCAGACCGAATCGACACCACTGCGGATCTTCAGGAACAGACTGCCACCCAGCTCTTGCGTCAGCTCGGCCAACCGCTTGCGTGCCAGACGGCCGAGGTCGAAATACGGTGCCGCCGACAAACCCAGTTCGAACGCCAGCGCACCGAGTGTGTAGTGCCGCGAGCCCGGCACACGGGTCACCATGCCTTCGTCACACAGGCTGTTCAGCAGGCGGTGCACGGTGGCCGGGTCAAGTCCGCTCTCGCCAGCCAGGTCGCTCAGCCGCCAGCCGATGCGCGTGTGGCTGGACAGTAGCCGCAGCAGGCCGATGGCGCGGTGCAGCGAGCGAGTGACGTTGGTGCGCCGGTTCGTTTGTTCGGTCACAAATTGCATTCTATGAAAACTGTGCACTGAGACGCGCGGCGCAGCGCGGTGTGAAAGGCATACGATGCGTGAGCCGTCCCGATCCGCTCCTGAAGCGCAGCCGACACCGGGACACCATGAATCAGAAAGTGAAACCACCATGCCATCCTCGTCCTTATCCCTGGTACGCCACTGTCTGTGTGTTGCCACTCTGCTTGCAGGCGTCGTCCCGGTGTTGCATGCGCAGGCCTATCCAGCCGGGCCCATCAGGGTCGTGGTGCCTTTCCCGGCCGGTTCGGGGGTCGACGGTGTGGCCCGCACCGTGGTTTCGCGTATGGCCACCGGGCTGGGCCAGCCAATCGTGATCGACAACCGGGCTGGCGCCGGCGGCAACATCGGCACCGAATTGGTCGCACACGCGCCCAAGGACGGCTACACGCTGCTGTTCAACGCCACGCAACTGGTCGGCAACCCGGGTATCAGCAGCGTCAAATATGACGCGATCAAGGACTTTGCACCCGTGTCGCTGGTGTCTCGGGTGTCAGCGATGCTGGTGGTTCCGCCCGACTCTCCGGCAAAGTCGGTTCAAGACCTGATTGCCATGGCCAAGGACAAACCCGGCAGCCTGAGCTACGCCTCCGGCGGCAACGGCGGCATTGGTCATTATTCAGGCGAGTTGCTCAAGTCCAATGGCGGCAACCTGGACATCGTGCATGTGCCCTACAAGAGCGCAGCCGAGCAGGTGACATCGGTCATGACCGGCCAGACCCAGCTCGCCTTCCCGGCACTTCAGATCGCGCTTCCGCAGGTCAAAGCCGGCAAGCTGCGCGCGCTCGCCGTCACCGGCCCCCGGCGCAGCGGGCAGTTCCCCGAGGTGCCGACGATGGTGGAGGCGATGAAGCCGGGCTTCATGCTCGACGCGTGGTACGGCCTGCTCGCGCCCGCGGGCACTCCTGCGGCGGTGATTGCCCGACTGCACACGGAGTTGGTCAAGGTGTTGGCCGACCCCACGGTGCGCCAGTCACTGACCAGTGCCAGCCAGGACGTGGTGGGCAGCACGCCAGACGAGTTCGCCGACGTGATCGCCCGGGACCTCAAGC
>JAYVRP010000427.1:0-1931 GCA_043776215.1 Rhodoferax sp.
CGGCCAGTGCTGCGGATAAGTAGTTCGTCGCGGCTGTAGCGGCGACCATGCTGCCACACCTGCTGGCGCAGCGCGTCGGCCAGCTGCGTGTATTCGCCGCGTGCCATGGCACCCACCAAGGATGGATCGGCTGTTTGCAGCTGGTCCATGAGCTGCGCCGCCATCACGTTGCCGATGGTGTACGAGGGAAACGAGCCCACATAGCCCACCGACCAGTGGATATCCTGCAAGACACCCCGGCTGTCATCGGGTCGGCGTGTAGCGTGTGGTGATGCGTACATCCTGGCGAGTGAATGACACCTCGAAGGGATGCACGGTCTTGTCCAGGCGGCCCGTTGCAGGTCGTATCCGAGTCTTCGCGCAAGCTGCTGGCAATAGGCGGCTTGCGCACTTTCCGGATAGTTGCAAAACAGGAAGTCGCGCCGCGGGCGTGGCCGTGCCTGCGCCTGCGCCAGGATCGGCAAGATGCCGGCACGCAAGCGGGAGAACAGCCGGCGCAGGCTGGAGGCGGTTTCGCCGGGAGCGTAAAGCGCCACCATCGCGTCGTAGGGGGCTCGCTCCAGCCTGCGCAGTCTGCATGCTCCCTGGCCAGGGCGATCGTTTGCTCCAGATACGGTGCAAACAAGGAATAGTCGTTGCGCTCGCGGGCCTGCACCCATGCGGCCTGCGCGACGCTTCACAGCCCGGCGCGCCGCTGCTTAAGCTCGACCGGAATGCGTCGATGGTGCTCGATCGCCTGGCGCACCTGCAGCAGCAGCCTCTGGGTCGTGTCGTCAGGCTCACCCGCGACCAAGGCGGTCTCGGCCGATTCCAATGCGGCGTACGTTTTGGGGCTGAGCAGCATGTCCAGCGCCACACCGGTCAAGGTGGCGATCTGCTGTCCGCGTGTCTGCGCACCGCCGCTGGGCATCATCGAGCGCGAATCCCACACCAGTACCGAACTGGCGTTGAGTACATCGTTGATCGCGGCCATGTGTTCATTCAGGAGGATCAGCGACGGTGGAATGTGCTTGGGCATGCTTCTGGTTTTTTGTTGCTGGAGATGGCGGCGCTCTGGCCAGCGGGTTGGCATGACTCTACCCGGTTGGGGAAGCACGGCGTGCGTGGCCGCACGAAACTGAGCTTGCCACAGGCCCAGATGTGGGCAGAATTGACGACGTGGTCACGGTCGTCGCGCTTCTCTTCTTTCCGGGCATCCTGGCCATGTCGCTCTATCGGCTGTTCCAGACGCCGCGGGACCTTCTGGCTCGAAAGAAATGGTTCAACCCCAATCATCGGGCGCTTTCCATGCTTGCTGCGTGTACGACATACCTCGCGCTCGGCATTTACACCGCGACCATACTCATGGGCCTGGTTGGCATGCTGATTCGTGTGCCGAAGACGATCGGTGAACTTCTTGCTGCTGCGTCTGTTCTGGTGGTTTACCCGTTTGTCTACTTGATCTTCGAGTGGGTGCACCACTACGCAATGGATCCTCGCCCCACGCGCCGTTAAAGCCAGGCACGATCTGGGAGCGCCCGAAAGCTGTACGCGCATAATCGTCCGAGGCCGACGCGTATCAGGCCCTCAGCAGGTCATGCCCGTCGATCCGCTGTCTTTGTGTTGGGAGGGCTAACTTCTCAACGTTTGATGAATCCTGGGGGCGGGGTGACTGCCAAGGCGATCGGCCTGAAGATTGCGCAACCGCCAGGTTTGCAGCCGACCGCGGGGATCGAATGACTAAACGCCAATTTTGTAGTAGCCACGCGGGCGGTCGTGAACTGCCCTACACGTTGACCAGCATGGATCAGTGGGTGGAAGACTTCATTGCCGCGGTTGACGCCGCGCGGAGGGCGAAATGAAAAAGCGGAATTTGACCATCACACTGCAGCCCGACTGGCGCGCGGCGCTGCGACTGTCCGGCCAGCGCGCGAGGCTGCCTGGTTATCAGG
>JAYVRP010000428.1:0-6196 GCA_043776215.1 Rhodoferax sp.
TTGCAACACACGCACTTACGCTGTCCCGCCTTCGCCATGGTCGTTCCTGCACCGGGTCAACCGGCACAGTCACATCGACCACGCACACGCCCTCAGGCGGAGTTTGAAGAAGACGCAGGGGAGTCCGAAGAAGACGCGTTAAAAACGATGATTTGAAGAAAACGAACGCCGAAGAAAACGCACGTTCAAACCGGAAGAATTAAGACAGTTTCGTCCCGGCGGCCACAACAGGATTGGTGCCATCTTGTGGCAAAGGGATCAGGAAGAACTCAAACGAGATCAGTTGCGGCAATGCAAGCGTGATCTAAAACGCGGCAGTCGCAGTGCGCCAGAGATACCGGACAGGCTTGTAGCGTAGCAGCCCCGCTTTTGAATCGAAATGGACCGGTTTCACTGAACTCCGGGGATGGGGTTCGGGTGGAAACCGGGAAATCACAGCGGTTTGGCCGTGGACTGGGGAAATTTGCGGATGAGGGGTGTGAAAATTCGAAAAAATCCTGATTGCTTAAATTTTAGATAGGGGAAATTTTTTAAAACAGGGGGGTTTCCGGTCAAGCACTAGGTAGGGATGTCGAGGCGCGTTGCCATAGGTCGATGAGGTTGGCTCTAAGTTGTCAATTTAGACTCAAGTTTCGCACCTTAATCCTACACTTGGAAGATTTACTTTGCGCATCAAGCACTTGCGACGTGATCGGCGATTCCTACCGTGCGCGACGCCCGCGGTTCCGGAAGCACATATTCAAGTGTTACACTTATTTATGTGTTAATTCCATGGGATCCCGAAAATGGCAAGCACCGTCAATTTCACCGGCGCGGTTGACCGCGATCTGCTCAAGCGCGCCAAGATCATTGCCGCCAAAACCGATACCTCGGTCAATGCAATATTCAACGCCGAGCTTCGCCATCTGGTCGAAACCTTCGAGGCGGCCGAAGCAACAGGCAACCAGAATTACCGAAAGCTGCTCGATTTTTCGTTGGGGCGGCTCCCGGGTGACGACGCCATGCGGGCGCTGGGGATCGACAGCGAAGAAGACCTCTTCCTGTTGATGGCGCAAGCCCACCTGCCCATGCCGCGATTGCCCGATGCCGTCACGGGCGACATGGTCGAACAACTGAAATCGCTGGCTGGCTGAGCCGTTCCCGATGGCCGCGAACCTGGCTCTGCTGCCCGACGCCGGGCCGCTCATCACGCTGGCCTATGCAGATGCACTGGACCTGTTGCGCAAACCTGGCTGGCCAATTGTGCTGGTCGACATGGTGCTGCACGAAGTGACACGCAACCAGACGCCGACCAGCGAGAAACTGGCGCAATGGGCTGCCGCCGGTCCGGTAGTGGTCCGCACTACCCGTACCTTCCAGCGTTACCAGCAAATGTTGGCGACAAACCCCGCAGCTGCGCGCACCGCCAACCTGGGCGAACTGGCCATCCAGGAAACCATGAACGACTTCGCCCTGGACCAGCCGCAACAAACCGGCGTGTTTCTGTTCGAGGACCACAAAATAGCCCGCGCCAGCTTTTTGCTGCCGGACAACTGCCGCAAGATCAGCACCCGCGCCTACCTGCTATTTCTGGAGCAGCAAGGCTGGCTTACGTCGGGCGCAGAAATCGAGCGGCGCGCCATCCAGGCCGGGCGCAGTTTTTCGACGCTGCGGTTCCCGCCAGAGTGAATCCTTGTTGAAGTCGACCTGGAGAGAGCTATGAGTACCCCAAAAAAATCAACACTTGATGTGCTCGGTACGGCCATCACCGTGCTTTCCCATCAAGATGAGGATTACCTGTCCCTGACCGACATGTTGAAAGCCAAGGATGGCGACTTTTTCATCGGTGACTGGCTCCGGAATCGCAACACGGTGGAGTTTCTGGGAATATGGGAGCGCGTCCACAACCCGAGTTTTAATTATGGCGAATTCGACACAATTAAAAGCCAGGCGGGCTTGAACAGCTACCGGATGAGCGTCAAGGAATGGGTTGAAAAAACCAATGCACGCGGCCTGCGAGCCACAGCGGGCAGGTACGGTAGCACCTAGCCGCCAACCGAGAACTGATCACCCGCTTCGAGCAAAAAATCCAGGCTACCCTTGCCCGCATCTGGGGCAACAATAGAGCGGCAACGGCTGATGCCGCCAAACCAACAACATCTGCAGATCAGACGGAGGTGGAATCATGAAAAACGACGAGCCATTGCTGAAGATTCGTTTCGATGGTGAGGCGGTCGGGCCGGGCAGGATTCCTGTAACCCATTTACTGTCATTCCTGGCAAACATGAACAAGGCGCTACAGCGCACAGGGCGCGTTCTGGCGGGCGAGGCAGAAAGTCTGCGCCGCGGACCGCAACCGCGCAGCATCAAGGAGGAAATCGCACTCGACCTTGTGTTGCTGACGCATGGCAGCCCTGCGGCCGTGCTGGGCTTCGAGCGGAGACAGACACATGCCGCACTGCCAGGCATGGACATGGGCCTCGACATTCTGGAGAAGTCGCTGGATGGACTGACCGCCGTACAGGCGGCGGACGACATGCTCCCGGCCGGCTTCGATACGGGTGTCCTGATGGCGTGGCGCGATGCGGGGACGCTTTTCAGCAAGGGAATCTCCAGAATCGATTTCACCCTGAACCACAGAGAAACCCCATTAACGACGAATCTCTCGCCTGAAGGCTTTGCTCGCATTCAGGAGCGCATCAAGGGCCCACAGACCAACATACGCACCATCGAAGGTCGTTTGCTGATGGCGGATTTCAAGGAACACGGCACGCGCTGCCGCGTGCACCCGTCTGCTGGAGAACCTGTGCTCTGCCTCTTTGACGAGGCACAAAGGGATGAAGTGCTGGATGACATCCTGCGCTACGTTCGTATCGTCGGCGAAGCAAAAGAAGACCCGCTGACGGGCAAGATCGCTTGTATCAAAATTCACGATATCGAGCGACTGGAGGATCGAGAAGGTGAGGCCGCCGATCTGCTCCCGCAAGGCACTCCGATTTCGCGGAATTTCTGGGAATCACCGACGCTGGACGAACTGGCGCATGCGCAAAACGTCCGACCGATGGCCGATGTGAGGGCGCTTTTCGGCACCTGGCCAGGTGAAATGGGCGACGGCTTCGAGCGGGACGTTGATGATCTGAGGCATTCGCACGCAGTGCGAGAGGGGTGATCGTGAGCAACGCCAAGACCATCCTCGACACAAACATAGTTTCCTACCTCATGAAGGGCGGTCCGCTGGCAGAAGCCTACCTGCCGCATGTTCAAGGCAAGTTGCTCGCTATCTCTTTCATTACCGTGGGCGAGATGTACTTCGGCGCGGAGAACAAGAATTGGGGCGAACAGAAGCGGCAGAAACTCGAAACAACCCTGCGAAATTTCGTAGTGATTCCGTATGACCATGAGATCGCCCGCTGCTACGGGCGTCTGATGGCGGAGCGAAAGCATAACGGACGCCCCATCGATCCAAACGACGCCTGGATTGCCGCTTGCGCCACGCGGCACGCTGTCCCCCTTGTGACGCATAACGCGAGGGACTTTGAGGGGATTACGTCTTTGGATGTAATTACAGTCGAAGTCGGATGATGGCTGGCCTGTCACGATGGTAGGAGCAGCCGAACTCGCCCACTACCTGCCGTTCTCCTTCAAAACCCCGAAGGTGCAGGAATACATCGCGATCCTGTGGGACGCCTTCGCGACGAACCACGCGCACGGCAAATGCCAGTTCGCCTTCCTCGCCGACCACATGCTCACGATGAGCTTTGTCTATTTCAGCATCTGGCAAATCAAGCAGACGACGCCAAAGGATTTCGCGGTGGGCCTGATCGGCTTCGGCAAGCACATCGCGAAAAGCCTGCTCGACGCGACTTCGCCAGACTGACCGGCACCGGGCCTGCCCGAGTCGGGTTGGCCCCCTGGCTCAACCCGGCAATGCGATGGCCCGCCCCGCGTATTTCGGCTTCGGCAGACCCCGGTGCTGCGCGGCCAGCGCCTGCACACGCGGCAGCACCGCTAGCGCGAAGGGTGCCGCGCGCGGCCCGGACATGTCGACGTTGAGCAGCATCTGCTCGTTGGCGGCCAGCGCGGGCTCGGTGCCGGCCACGTGCAGGGTGTGGTAGATGTCCAGGCGCTTGGCGTCGACCCCGAGGATCTGCGTCCGCACCTCGATCGGTGTGCCCTGTTTCACTTCAAGCAGGTAGTTGATGTGCGACTCGAGCGTGAAGATCGAGTGGCCCGTGGCCTTGCGGCCGGCGTCGTCCAGCCCGAACAGGTCCATCAGCGCATCGGTGGCGAAGCTGAAGATCAGCAGGTAGTGCGCGTCTCGCAGGTGGCCGTTGTAGTCCACCCATTCATGCAAAACCTGGCCTTGCCAGCTGGCCAGGAGTTTGCCGGCCACCGCGTCATTCATCGAGCGCGATTCCGTGCTTGATCTTGGTGGCCCTCACCGCCGCCTGCACCGCCATCAGGCAGTCGTCGCGGTAACGCTCCAGGTCGGCAATGCTGTGTTGGCCGAGTTGCACCGTGGTGCCATCGACCACGCTGTCGATCAAGGCGTCGGTGAGCTCTGGCGCCTCCAGATGGGTCCAGGGCAATTTGAGCGCCGGGCCGAATTGCGCCATGAAGTGGCGCATGCCGGCGTCGCCGCCGGCCAGCGTGTAGATCAGGAAGCTGCCCATGAAGGACCAGCGGATGCCGGCGCCATAACGGATCGCGTCGTCGATCTCGCCGGTGGTGGCGATGCCGTCGTTGACCAGGTGCAGTGACTCGCGCCACATGGCCTCCAGCAGGCGGTCGGCGATGAAGCCCGGCACTTCCTTGCGCACATGCAGGGGTTTCATGCCAAGCGCCTTGTAGACCGTGATCGCCGCCTGGATGGCATCGGGCGATGTTTTCGCACCGCCGACCACTTCGACCAGTGGCAACAGGTAGACCGGATTGAACGGATGCCCCACCAGGCAGCGCTCGGGGTGCGCCGCCTTCGCATAGAACTCGGATGGCAACAGCCCCGACGTGGACGAGCCGATCAGCACATCGGGCCGCGCGGCGGCGCTGATCTTCGCGTGCAGGTCGATCTTGAGGCTCAAGGTTTCGGGGGCGCTCTCCTGGATGAAATCGGCGTTGGCTACACACTCCTCGATGGTGGCGACGAAACGCAGCCGGCTCTGCGAGGCACCGGCCTTCAGGCCCTGCTGCTCCAGCGCGCCCCAGCATTTGGCGATGCGCGCACGCAGCTGCGCCTCGGCGCCGGGCGCCGGGTCCCAGGCGACGACGTCCATGCCATTGGCCAGGGCACGCGCGACCCAGCCGCTTCCGATGACGCCGCTACCGAGGGCGGCAAAAGTCTTGATGTCGGTGACGAATGGCATGTGGAATTCCTTATGGCTATTGATGTTGCGATGGGTGGCGAAACTGCACCCCACTGTTCACCCTGAACTTGTCGAGGGGCCCTTCGACAAGCTCAGGGCAGGCTTCGACAGGCTCAGCCCGAACGGTGGGGTGGTGGCGGCGCCAACCCGAACGGTGGGGTGGTGGTGGCGCCAACCCGAACGGTGGAGTAGTCGTGCCATCAGCCCGAACGGGGTGGGTGCATCGCGCCTTCAGCCGCGCGGCTTCAGACCCATCTGGATGCGCCCTTCGGCTGGCGTCATCGGGCGCGCGCCCAAACACTCGATCAGCTTGACGACACGCTCGACCAGCGAGCCGTTGCTGGCGGGCACACCCTTGTCGAGCCACAGGTTGTCTTCCAGGCCGACGCGCACGTTGCCGCCCAGCAATATGGCCTGCGCCGCCATGGGCATCTGCAGGCGCCCGATGCCGAAGGCGGCCCAGGTCGCGCCCGCGGGCACGTTGTCCACCATGGCTTTCATGGTGATGGTGTCGGCCGGTGCGCCCCAGGGGATGCCCAGGCAGAGCTGGAAGATCGGGTCTTTCAGCAGGCCTTCCTTGATCATCTGGTTGGAAAACCACAGGTTGCCGGTGTCGAAGCATTCAAGCTCCGCCTTGACGCCGAGGTCGGTAATGCGCTTCGCGCCCACGCGCAGGGCCGCCGGCGTGGACACATAGATGATGTCGCCGTCGCCGAAATTGAGCGTGCCGCAGTCCAGCGTGCAGATGTCGGGCAACAGCTCTTCCACGTGCACCAGGCGCGCCAGCGGGCCCACCAGGTCGGTGTTGGCACCAAACGCGGTCGGGTTTTCGCCCGGGCCGATTTCCAGGTCGC
>JAYVRP010000429.1:0-6195 GCA_043776215.1 Rhodoferax sp.
GCGCCCGGCACGAACACGACCTGGCACGCCCTGAGCCCGTCGGTGCCGGCCTTGCGCTGGACGGCGACGCTGCGTGCACCCACGGGCTTGCCCGCCAGCGCATCGAGATCTGCGCCGAACGGGTCCGAACCGATCACGCTCAGGTTCAGCGTCGGGCCGACCTCCACTGGCCATTCGGTAAACAGCGCAAAGTTGTACAGGAACGCCGCCTTGAGCTTGTATTCGGACAGATCCTGAGCGCGCGCCGCCAGTGCCAGCACGAGCGCGCCCAGGCACAGCAATGCTTTTACCCATGCCCCACACGATGTCGTGCGTGTCCCCGACTTGCTGGCGATGCTGGTAATCCAGGTCGATCGTGTCGCGCCGGTCGCTGAACTGGCCGGCGATCTCCATGTTGGAGTGGTTGAAGTAGGCCTGCAGGGCCGAGTCGGAGCCGTCGCCCGGGCGCCACTCGTGGCGTGCCAGGAGGTGCCCGCTTTGTTCAGTTTGCGCGATCCGCGTGGGTGCGGTGCCGTTGGCCGAGGTCAGGCTGGGCAGGCCCCACAGGTCGCCAGAGGTGCCGCCACCCAGGGAGCCGCTGACGGTCAGGCGACGGCCGGCATCCAGGCTCCAGTCGCCGCGAAAACCGAAGCGCACGTTGCGCCAGTAGTCGTTGCCCGCGTTCCCGGCTGCATCGACCGAGGTGTCGCGGGCGAAGGCCCGGACCCACAGACGCAGGTCGCCGCCCTCCACCGCCATGCCATGGCGCAGGGCGATCGACGCCCGGTCTTCCGAACCCGCACCCACCACG
Organism: Rhodoferax sp.; assembly: GCA_043776215.1. GTDB lineage: Bacteria > Pseudomonadota > Gammaproteobacteria > Burkholderiales > Burkholderiaceae_C > CAISIP01. The sequence continues at coordinate 791 of JAYVRP010000429.1, forward strand.
GCCAGCGTGCCTCGGGTGTCACGCGCCTTGCGGGTGATGATGTTGATGACGCCGTTGACGGCGTTGGCGCCCCACAACGCGGCGCCAGGCCCGCGAATCTCCTCGATGCGGTCGATGTCGTCGAGCAGGGTGTCCTCGACCTCCCACAAAACGCCGGAGAACAGTGGCGAGTAGATGCTGCGGCCGTCCATGAGCACCAGCAGCTTGTTGGCAAACCGGCCGTTGAAACCGCGCGCACTGACCGCCCAGCGGTTATTGGCCAACCGCGCCACTTGTCCACCGGGGGCCAGGCGCAGCACTTCGCGGATGCTGGTGGCGCCCGAGCGTTCGATGTCGTCGCGGGTGATCACGAAAGCGGCCGCGGCGACATTTTGCAGGCGCTGTGACTTGCGTGATGCGGTCTGGACGTCGGCATTGAGCAGGTCCTCGAGACTCAACTCGTCCGCCGCTGGGGTGCTGGTGGTCTGGGCCTGGGCCGACGCCGCCGCCGGCAGCGCCAGCGCCAGGCTCGTCAGGAGGGTCGCGGCGGTGTGATGCTTGGTCATGGGTAATCTCACGGTGGGCCGGCGTTCCGGCATGCAGGGCAGGTTGCAGTGCCCCTGATTTTGATGAGGCGGCCTACGTGCGGGTGTCGCTGGTGGTGCCGTTGGGGTGCTGGTGTTGCGCAAATGCCGAAATAATGGAAATGACGCCAGAAGTAAATTAAAACTCTATCGGCATGTTTCGGAAAATCTGAAGCAACTTGTTTGAAAATAGTTGCCAGGCGCTACAGAGCGGAGTGGTGCTTGATGCGTATCAAGCACGGCGAGGGGCATGGCTGTGCCCGTAAACCAGCACGATCCGGACGGCTGCTCCTGTCAATGGTGTCAAACCTGTTGGTGTCGGTCATGAAAAAGCCGGCACTTTGAGGCATGATGCCGGGATCGTCCACAGTCCCCTCCCTTTTGCGGAGTGCAACACCCATGCAAGTCGAACTCGTTGTCAACGGCAAACCCGTCACCCTGGACCTTGCGCCCGAAACCCTGTTGGTCCAGGCCCTGCGTGATGGTCTCCAGCTCACTGGAACCCATGTCGGGTGCGACACGGCCCAGTGCGGCGCATGCACCGTGCTCATCGACGGGCGCTCGGTGAAGTCATGCAACGTGCTGGCGGCGCAGGTGTCGGGCGCGGCCATCACCACCATCGAAGGCCTGGCCCGGCCGGACGGAAGCCTGCACCCGATGCAGGCGGCGTTCAAGGAGTGCCATGGCCTGCAATGCGGCTTTTGCACCAGCGGCATGGTGATGAGCGCGTTGGACCTGTGCCGGCAACATCCGAATGCCACCGAGGCCGAGATCCGCGAGCAGCTCGAAGGCAATATCTGTCGTTGCACCGGTTACCAGAACATCGTGCGCGCCGTCGTGCAGGGCCGTGCGGCCATGGCCGCGGCCTGACCCAGGGAGCCCCTCCATGTACACATTCAGCTACGAACGCCCCGCGAGTGCTGCCGACGCAGCCCGGCTCGCCGCCTCAGGCGCCAAGCTCCTGGCCGGCGGCCAGACACTGCTGGCCTCCATGAAGTTGCGCCTGGCGCAACCCGAAACACTGGCTGACCTGGGCGGCATCGCGGAGCTTGCCGGCATCTGCCGCGATGGCGATGCCCTCGTGATCGGCGCCATGACACGCCACGCCTCCGTGGCCACCCATGCCGACGTGTTGGCCCTGCTGCCGGCACTGGCCGACCTGGCCGGCGACATCGGCGACCGCCAGGTGCGCGCCATGGGCACGCTGGGTGGCTCAGTGGCCAATAACGACCCTGCCGCCTGTTACCCGAGTGCGGTGCTGGCCCTGGGTGCCACGGTGCACACCACACAACGCAAGATTCCTGCGGACGAATTCTTCACCGGCATGTTCGCCACGGCGCTGGGCGAAGACGAGGTCATCACCGCCATCCGTTTTCCGATTCCGAAACGTGCGGCTTATGCCAAGTTCAAGCAGCCCGCCTCGCGCTTTGCCATGGTGGGTGTGTTTGTGGCGCAGTTCGATGCCGGCGTGCGCGTGGCGGTCACGGGTGCTGCCCATGGGGTGTTCCGCCATGCGGGCCTGGAGGCGGCGCTGGGCCGCAGTTTCACGCCCGAGGCTGCGGCGACAGTGAAGATTGACACCACCGACCTCAACAGCGACATCCATGCCTCGGCCGCTTACCGGGCCAACCTGGTGAGTGTGCAAACCCAGCGTGCCGTGGCCAAGGCGCTGGCTTGACCAGCATCGACGGGATCACCAACGCGCTGCAGGAAGCCGGGTATTTTGCCGACCGCAGGCTGGCCACGGCGGTGTTTCTCGCGCTGCGGCTGCAGCGTCCGCTGTTGCTCGAAGGCGAGCCTGGTGTGGGCAAGACAGAACTGGCCAAGGCCCTGGCGGTGGCTCTGCAGCGGCCACTGGTGCGTTTGCAGTGTTACGACGGGCTGGAGCAGCGTGAAGCGCTGTATGAGTGGAACTACGCCGCGCAACTGTTGCACATGCGCGCCACCGAGCTGCAGCACGATGCGCCAGCCCCCGGCCACCGGCGCGACCCGGATACGGTCGAGCGCGAGGTGTACCAGGCGCGGTATCTGATCCGCCGACCCTTGTTGCAGGCGCTCGAAGCACCCGCCCCGGGTGCCGTGTTGCTGATCGACGAGGTGGACCGGGCCGATGAGCCGTTCGAGGCATTTTTACTGGAGTATCTGGGCGAGTACCAGATCAGCATTCCCGAAATGGGCACGGTGCGCGCGGTGCTGCCGCCGGTGACCATTCTCACCAGCAATCGCACGCGCGAACTCAATGACGCGGTCAAGCGGCGCTGCCTGTACCACTGGCTCGACTATCCGGACCGCTGGCGTGAGCTGGCCATCGTGCGTGCGCGGGTGCCCGACGCATCGGCTGCGTTATCGCTCCAGGTGGCCCAGTTTGTCGGGCGGTTGCGCAGCGCCCCGGTGGCGGATGCCTTCCACCGGGCGCCGGGTATTGCCGAGAGCGTGGAGTGGGCCCGGGCCCTGGTGGCGCTCGACACACTTGCGCTCGATCCGGAGGTGGTCACCGCCACGGCGGGTCTGCTGTTCAAGCAGCGTGAAGACGTGCAGGCACTCACGCACGGGCTGTCTGCCGAGTTGCTTCAACCCGCGCATGGTGCCACCTGAGAGCCTGGTGACGGCCGCCTCCCGGAGCATGCCGGCATGGCCTTGCCTGTGAAGCCACCCTCAGCGTTGCACAGCGGCAAGTTGGCTGACAACCTGACCGGATTCGGTCGCGCCCTGCGCCGGTCCGGCCTGCCGGTGGACGGCGCCCGCATGGCGCTGGCCAGCGACGCCGCACTGCAGGTGGGCCTGGAACGGCGTGACGATGTGGGCGCCGCGCTCGAGGCTGTGCTGGTGAGCCGGGAGCAGGACCGTGCGGTGTTTCGGGAGATGTTCGAGGCGTGGTTCAACGCACCCGCGCACGGTGGGCACCCGATGGCCCTGGCATTGCCAGTGGCCGGGCCGGATCCGCGTCCAGCCATGCAACAGCGCCCACGTGTGCGCGAAGCGCTGGTGCCGCCAGGCGGACCCCATCACCCACCGCCGCCCCGGCCAGACGCCGGGCGCGAACGCGACGCCGGTATGGGCGCCAGTGCCGTGGCGCGCTTGCGCCATGCCGACTTCAACACTTTGACGTGCAGTGAATACCGCCTGGTGGAGCGTCTGGCCCGCGCCATCCGCCTGCCCATGCCGCGTTTCGTCACGCGACGCGTGCGGCCTGGCGCACGGGGGGCCCGGTTGCACTGGCCCGGTGTCATGCGCCATGCCGCGCGCACGGGTGGAGAGATTCTGCGTCTGCCGCGCATGCAGCGCAGGCGCCAGCCGCTGCCCCTGCTGGTGCTGGTGGATGTGTCGGGATCGATGGAGCGCTATGCGCGGCTCTTGCTGGCCTTCTTGCATGCTTCGACGCGCCATTTGCGCCAGCGCGAGGTTTTTGCCTTTGGTACCCGTCTGACCGACCTGGGGCCCGCCATGCGCATGGCCGATACCGACCAGATGCTGGCCGCTGCCAGCCTGGCCATCGACGATTTTGCCGGCGGCACCCAGCTCGGGCAATCGCTGGCCAGCTTGCGTCGCCACCATGCGCGCCGGCTGGTCGGGCGCCGCACCGTGGTGTTGCTCATCACCGATGGCCTCGACACTGGCGCGCCGCAGGACCTGTTGCCCGAGCTGGATTGGCTGGGCCGGCATTGCCGCCGCTTGTTGTGGCTCAACCCTTTGCTGCGTTTTGACGGGTATGTGCCGCTGGCGCGCGGGGCGACGGCCTTGCATGCGCGCGTGCATGGCATGCTGGCCGTGCACAACCTGGAAAAACTCGAAGCCCTGGCCGGCGGCCTGGCCGCGCTGGTGGCGCGATGACCCCCGCCGGGCTTGGCCTACCATACCGACTATTCAGAGGAATTGCCATTCATGGACATGCAAGCCAGCCGCCAGCTCGCGGTCACGCAGCAACAGGCCTGGGACGCGCTCAACGATCCCGAGGTGCTGAAAGTCTGCATCCCCGGTTGTGACCGGGTCGAAGCCACGGAGCCGCAGCACTACGCGGTGGGTGTGGCACTCAAGATTGGCCCTGTGTCTGCCAAATTCGCGGGCAAGATCAAACTCAGCGAGATCGACCCCCCCAACAGCTACACCCTGGGTTTTGATGGCCAGGGCGGCGGGGCGGGTTTCGGCAAGGGCAGCGCCAAGGTGCTGCTCACACCGAACGCCGCGGGTTGTGAGCTCGCCTACACCGTGCACGCCCAGGTGGGGGGCAAGGTGGCGCAGCTGGGCCAGCGCCTGGTGGACGGCGCGGCCAAGGGCATGGCTGAAGACTTCTTCAAGCGCTTTGACGATGAAATGCAGCGCCGCTACCCCGCACCTGCGCCTGGCGCGGCGGCTGCCACGGAAATGGACGCCGGAGTGGCAGGCCGGGTACCTTCTGACGCAGGTGTGCCGGTCTGGGTCTGGGCCGTGTGTGCGGCCGTGCTGGCCGCAGTGTGGTGGCTGGCCAGGTAGGAGGGTGTCCATGGAAAACCTCGATGTGATGGTGTTGCGCACGCTGCTTGGCTGGCGTTCGGCGGGCAAACGCGCCTTGTTGGCGACCGTGGTGCGCACCTGGGGTTCGTCACCGCGCCCAGTCGGATCCATCATGGCGCTGTGCGAGGACGGTGCGGTGGTCGGGTCGGTGTCGGGCGGCTGCATCGAGGATGATCTGATCTACCGGCATACCCGTGCCTATGCGCAGGACACCGTGGCGGGCGCCGGGCACGACATCCCCACCGGCGCGCCGGCGTTTGTCAAATACGGCATCACCGCCGACGAGGCGCACCGCTTCGGCCTGCCGTGCGGCGGCACACTCGAATTGCTGCTGGAGTACGACCCGCCATC
>JAYVRP010000430.1:0-6194 GCA_043776215.1 Rhodoferax sp.
CGCGACCACGGCCGGTGTCTACAAAAGCGACATGAAGGCGGGTGATCTTGTCGCCTGGCTAAAGAATGAGTTTGACTTGGGCCACGGTCACTCAATGGCCATATGGAAATACTTCACAGTCAAGGGTTGGGTCAAACCGCCCAAGAACGCTGGCGTAACTTCCAATGGTGTAGTGACCGCATTGGTGCGCGGGAAAACCGTAACCAAATAGTCCCCCAAGAAGCTCCTGCATCGAACCTCCCGCAAGGAGAAGAATGTTGAAAAGCGCACTACCCCCCCATTGCATCGCAAGCTGATTGGCAAGCGGCGCGCGACCGGCTCCTGGCAGAAGACCCACACACGTGCGGGTGATGCGCTCGCGGCAGAGCGGCGGCGCCTGCCGATGGTCGATATCAGCAAGCGATACCTCTTTGATTGCACCAACAGCAAAGCCCGCCTGTTGGATTTGTTCGAAGGGCGTCGCCAGCTCATTTTTTATCACTTCATGTTCGCCCCAGGCGTTGGCGGTTGTCAAACACCTTCCGCGCGATTGTTCGGGCCGACGCCCATTGCAATTCTTGCCGTCGCGGCGCGACGATAAAGTCTGGCGTCAAACCTGATCTTATCCACCACTTGGAGGAGTAGTTGATGATCGCGACTCTTGAGCGTAACAAGCAAAACGCCATGGCTTTCTATGACCTCATGTTCAATCAGTCCCAGCCTGCTCAGGCCATCGAGCGTTACGCGGGTGCGTCCTACACGCAGCACAACCCCCACGTGGCCGACGGCAAGCAAGCGTTCATCGACTACTTCGAGCGTATGGCCAAAGAGTACCCGGGCAAATGGGTGCACTTCAAACGCGCCATCGCCGAGGGCGACTTTGTCGTGCTTCATTGCCACCAGGAATGGCCCTCGGACAAAGACAAAAACTGGGCGGGGATTGATATCTTTCGCCTCGACGCACAGGGCAAAGTGGTCGAGCACTGGGATGTACTGCAAGTGGTGCCTGAAGACGCCGCCAACGGCAACACGATGTTCTAGCCAAAAGCGGCCCCGGTCCATGACCAAGCCCGGCACCGTGTTCAGCCACCCAAAGCGATGCAACATGCCATGCGCACCAACAATGACCTTGCGCCGACGTCAAAACTCTTCACGTGATCGGTATGGGCGCTACAAGCACTTCACTTGAAGGGATGCCAGATGCACAGTGAATTGCGAAACTTCCTGAGCCAGGTCATGGGCGTATTGGTTGTTTCGGATGACGCGACACGCACCGACGCCAACGCAATCCAGACGAAGGCTTGGTTCGATACGCCGAGTCCCGGCAGTGCGGGCTGGTTTCGCCCGTTGTCCAGTCGACCAGTTCGCTATTCGCCAAATCGACCGTAAAACCATGTCTTTACCCATTGGGTCAGCACCAGATAACACATCAGGATGCCGGCCAGCAGGAGCCAGTACAGGGCGGGCAACGTGACGAGGCCGAGCACGCTGGCCAAAGGCGAAACCGTGAGCAGCGCGCCGACCGTGACGATCACCACCGAACTCAGCATCAGCGGCCAGCTGGCCCGGCTTTGCAGAAACGGAATCTTGTTGGTGCGGATGATATGAATGATCAGCGTCTGGGTGAAGAGCGACTCGATGAACCAGCCGGTGTGGAACAGCGCCGGGTCCTGCCAGGCGTTGAACACGACCAGCATCATGAAAAACGTCAGGTAGTCGAAGACTGAACTGATCGGCCCGATGAACAGGATGAAACGCAGGATCCGGTCGATCTCCCACTTGCGCGGCCGGGTCAGCCACTCGGCGTCCACCTGGTCGGTGGGGATGGTGGTCTGCGAGAAGTCGTACAGCAGGTTGTTCGTCAGAACCTGGATCGGCAACATGGGCAGGAAGGGCAGGAACGCGCTGGCGCCGACGACGCTGAACATGTTGCCGAAGTTCGAGCTGGCAGCCATCTTGATGTACTTGACGATGTTGCCGAACACCCGCCGCCCCTCCAGTACCCCCTGCTCCAGGACCACCAGGCTGTTCTCCAGCAGGATGATGTCGGACGACTCCTTGGCGATGTCCACCGCGCTGTCCACGGAGATACCAACGTCGGCGGCCTTCAGCGCCGGCGCGTCATTGATGCCGTCCCCCATGAATCCCACGACGTGGCCCTTGCCCTGCAGCGCGCGAATGACGTGTTCCTTGTGCGCCGGGGCCAGGCGCGCGAAGACACTGGTGAGGCTCACCGCCTCGGCCAGCTCGGTGTCGCTCATCGCCTCGATCCGGGTGCCCAGAAGGAGATGCTCGACCGGCATGCCCACGGCCTTGCAGATGTAGGCAGTGACGATTTCGTTGTCGCCTGTGAGGATCTTGACATCCACGTTCAAGCCCTTGAGCCGCTTCAGCGCGTCGGCTGCGGTGTCCTTGGGCGGATCGAGGAAGGCCAGGAAGCCGAGCAGGATGAGGTCGGACTCGTCCTTCACGCCGTACGTGGGCTCGTCCGCCGCGCCGGGCATCTGCTTGTAGGCCAGGGCGATCACTCGAAAGCCCTGGCCGTTCAGGTCGTCGGCGATCTGCCGGCGCCGGGCGTCGTGCTCGGGCAGGACCTCGATCAGCTCGCCCTGCACTTCGACCTTCGTGCAAAGGCCCAGCACTTCCTCGACGGCGCCCTTGCAGATCAGAGTGTTCAGGCCGCTCGTGTCCTCGACCACCACCGACATCCGCCGCCGCACGAAATCGAAGGGGATCTCGTCGATCTTGCGGTAGTTCTCCTTGGCCTTCAGACGGTCCGCCAGTTCCTCGTGGCCGAGGATCGCCTCGTCGAGCAGGCTCTTCAGCCCGGTTTGGTGGAAGCTGTTCAGGTAGCTGTAGTGCAGTACCTTCTCGCTCGGGTCTCCGTGCGCATCGAGGTGCTTTTCCAGCACGATCTTGCCCTGGGTGAGCGTGCCGGTCTTGTCCGTGCACAGCACATCCATCGCGCCGAAGTTCTGGATCGCGTTCAGACGCTTGACGATCACCTTCTTGCCGGCCATGGCCAGGGCGCCCTTGGAGAGGTTGACCGTCACGATCATCGGCAGCATCTCGGGGGTCAGCCCGACGGCCACCGCCATGGCGAACATGAAGGCCTCCAGCCAGTCGTGCTTGAACAGGCCATTGATCAGAAAGACCGCCGGCACCATCACCGCGATGAAGCCGATCATCAGCCAGGTGAACTTGTTGATGCCCTTGTCGAAGCTGGTCAGCTGGCGCTCCCCGACGATGCGGGCGGCCAGCGATCCGAAGTAGGTCTTGTCGCCAGTGTGCACGACCACGGCCGTGGCGCTGCCGCTTTCGACATTGGAGCCCATGAAACAGATGTCGGGCAGCTCCAGCGGGTTCTGTGCGTCGGCTGTCGAAGCCTCGGCCTTTCGCTCCACCGGAAGCGACTCTCCGGTGAGGGCGGACTGGTTCAGGAACAGATCCTTGGCAGACAGCACCCGTACGTCGGCGGGGACCATGTCGCCGGCGGCCAACCGGACGATGTCGCCCGGCACCAGCATCCTCAGCGGCGCCTCGATGTCCTTGCCGTCGCGCACCAGCGTGGCGGTGTTGCTGACCATCGCCTTCAGCTTCTCGGCGGCGTTGTCGGCGCGCATCTCCTGAATGAAGCGCAGCACCACGCCCAGCAAGACCATCACGAAGATGACCACCGTGGCGCGCAGGTCGCCCGTGAGGAAGGACAACACGCCGAGCGCCGTGAGCAGCAGGACCAGGGGGTTCTTCACGTTGCTCAGCAAGCGCATCAGCGCCGATTGCTGCTTTTCCCGGGCAATCGCGTTCATGCCGTGCAGCTTCAAGCGAGAGTCGGCCTCGCTCTGGCGCAGGCCCTCCATCCGCGATTCGAGCTTCTGCAGTGCGGTCGCCGCGTCCGCGCGCGCGATGTCCAGCAGCAGACCGGACACCTCCGACCCGGCTTTGCCGGGGCGGGCGGTGGTGACACTCTCAGGATTCGTCATTCACATCGCCGGCAACTTCCTGACAAATGGATTCATGCCCGGACCCGTGGTGGACCGCGCCGTCGCGCCGCAGGCGCGTGCTTGGCCGGCGCAGGCGATTTCTTCGCCGCCGCCGCGCGCCGAGCGCGTTCCTGGCGCGCCCGCGCCGCCAGCGCGAGTTCGCGCACGTGCGCGATGTCGTCGTCGGTGAACACGCCGTTCACGCCCGAGATCGCCGCCAGTTTCATGCCGTGCTTGAGGCCGAGCGCATAGATCTCGCGTACCTTTTGCCATTCGATGGCGCGGCCCACGGTGAAGTTCTCGAAGCGGCCTTCCAGCGCCAGCACGATGGTCTCGGCCAGGCAGGCATACGCCACGCCCGGCGGCAGGCCGATGTTCTTCATCTTCACGTCGCCGGGCAGCCGTATCTCGCCCGATTCGATCACCAGCACGTCGGGCCGCTTGCGTACTTCGTCCGGCGGCAGGTCAAGCGGGCGTGCCACATCGGTGATCACGCAGCCGGGCTTGACCTTCATGATGTCGAGGATCTTCTTGCCGGCACCCGAGGTGGCCGTGACGACCATGTCCATTTCGGCCAGGTGCTTGTCGGCGTGCGCCGCCAGGTGCACCCGGGCATCGGGCGTTTCTTTCAGGATCGAGTCTTTCAGGGCCAGCAGCTTGGCGGTTTCCGGCGACACCAGATACACCTCCTCGGCCGCGCGGACCAGCAGCCGGGCGCAGGCCGAGCCGATGGCGCCAGTGGCACCCACGACCATGGCCTTGAACTTCACGCGCTCCTTGTTCCTGGGTTTGGGCAGCAGCGCCATGCGCAACAGCGCATCGTGCGCAGCCCACAAGGCGCCCGAGGCACTGTAGCTGTTGCCGGTCGTGATGGGCAGCGGCGCGCGGCGCGCCACCGTCACGCCGGCGTCCCCCACGACCTTGGTGAAGGCGCCCAGGCCCATGATCTGCGCGCCCAGCTTCCTGGCCATCGCGGCCGCCGCGAGCAGCCGCTGGTAAGTGAACTCGGGGCTTCGGCGCATGATCTCCTTGGGTGTGCCGCCGACCGAGATCAGCCAGCCCTCGGCTTCCACGCCGGTGGGGCTCTTGATGCCCTCGACGCGTGAATACACGAAGGGTGGCGCGTAGGCCATCACCTTCTCCAGCGAATCCATCAGCAAGGGGGGCGACACGCGGGACAAGATTTCGATCGGTTTGACGACCTTGAAATACTCCTGCGACAAGGGGTGGATCACGAAGGCGAAGCGGTTGACGCGCTTGAAGCCCCCGGGGTACAGGATGCGCGGCTCCAGGGCCTGGCTGTCGAGGATCTCCAGGTAGTCGTCCTCCAGCAAGTCGTCGGGCGCCTTCCCGGTGGCTGCCATGATCATTGCGTCCAGCAGCGCCGGGTCGACCGAGTGGCCTTCGACCTGCGGCGCACCGTCGAGCACCAGATGGACACCCTTGTCGCGAAACCGCGCCAGCCGCGCCGGGTTGACGGTGGTGGTGATGATGGTCTTGCCGGCCAGCTCCTCGGCGTCGAAATCGTCGAGTTCATGCACCGGCGCGACCACCACGGTGGCCGTGGCGAGCGCCTTGCGCAGCACGTAGCGTGACCATTGCTTGACCAGCGGGCCGGGCAGCATCTGGGGCGGTACCCAGTCGGTCACGTAATGCGCGCCGCTGGCGTACAGGTTCAGTGCGTCGATCGAGGTCAGCAGCTTGGGTATACCGAGCTGCAGCAGCGGGTCGGCAAATTGCAGGTTCCCGGTGTATTCGGCCATCGACATGGCCAGCTTGTAGTTGCCGATACCCGAGAAGAACAACACGCGGGTGTTGTCGAAGTAGTGCCCGAGTGTGGTCTGTGCGTGGCGCAAGGCCCACTCCAGGAAGATGTCGGTCAGCCTCGCGCCCGTGCTGAGCGGTGCCTGCGTCTTCTGCCGCCGCAGGCGCGCCTCGGTGGCGGCCAATTTTTGCGGTGCACCTCTTCCGTCGCTGTCCTTGACCAGGCCCAGGCCGATGGCGTCGGCCTTCTTGCCCCAATGCCGCAGCAGCTTGGCCGCTTGTGCGGCATCTCCGTCGGTGCCGACCCGCTGCACATGCAACTCTGTGCCCAGAAATCGGGTGACGAACGCGAAATCCTGGCTTTTTGCACCCAAACTGATGCCGATCACATTCTTCATGACGTCCTCGCCTCAGACTTGATGCGTCAAATCATAGGGGGCACTGATGGAATCGAACTTGATCAACGAC
>JAYVRP010000431.1:0-1928 GCA_043776215.1 Rhodoferax sp.
ATCGCGGTCGAACGCCAGGTGATGCTGGAGGCGAAAATCATCGAGGTCGAACTCAGCGACGGTTACCAGAGTGGTGTCAACTGGGCCGCCCTCGCGACGGCCGGCAGTCCCGCCCTCGGCGCCACGGTGCTTGGCAGTGGCATCAGCACCACCCATCCGTTGGCGCAGACGGGTGTGGTGGTCCGGCCTGGGGCGGTGCCGACACCCTCGGTGCAATCTGGCGGCGGGTTGTTCGGCCTGGCGCTGTCCACCAGCCGCTTTGCGGCCGTGATCGGTTTCCTGGAGACCCAGGGCGATGTGCAGACCTTGTCCAGCCCGCGCATTGCAACGGTCAACAACCAGAAGGCCGTGTTGAAGGTGGGCAGCGACGATTACTTCGTGACCAACGTGTCGGGCGGCTCCACCACGGCCGCCACCGCAGGCACCACGGCCAGCACGACTCTGCCCACCTTGACGCTGACATCGTTTTTCTCGGGTATCGCCCTCGATGTGACACCCCAGATCGACGAAGGCAGCAACGTCATGCTGCATATCCATCCCTCCGTGACCACCGTGACGGAGCGCACGAAGCAGATCGACCTGGGCAGCATCGGCAATTACCGTTTGCCGCTGGCCTCGAGCAGCGTGAACGAGTCCGACACGATGGTGCGTGTGCAGGATGGCAGCATCGTGGCCATCGGTGGCCTGATGCAACTGGAGTCCATCCGCGGCGCATCCGGGGTGCCGGGCTCGACAGGGCGCTCATTTTTTTCCTCCCTGCTCGGCAACCGGGCCAACACGGCGCGCAAGAAGGAGCTGGTGGTGCTGATCAAGCCCACCATCATCCGCACCGCGCAGGACTGGGAGCAGCAGAACGGCCTTGTGCGCTCGGCCCTCGACGACATCGAGCAGGTGCGCAGCCGCGTCATCCGGCTCGACGGTCGGGTCGAGGAGGGCAAGTCGAAGACCAGCACACCGTGATGTACCTGCGGCACTTCTCTCTGCGTGAGGCGCCGTTCTCGATCACCCCCGACGCGGCCTTCTTCTATGCGCACGACGGCGCGCAGGCGGCACTCAATACCTTGCTGGTGGCACTGCGCAGCGGAGAAGGTTTTCTCAAGATCGTCGGTGAGGTGGGTTGCGGCAAGACTGTTCTTTGTCGTCAGCTGCTGCGCACTCTGCATGGCGAATGCGTCACTGCCTACATCCCCAATCCGGACCTGGGCCCGCGCGATCTGCTGCTCGCGCTGGCACACGAACTTGGCCTGAAGCTGCCGCTCTCTGCCAGCCGCCTGCGCCTGCTCGACGCGCTGCACGGCTGTTTGCTGACGCACGCCGCGCAAGGGCGCTCGGTGGTGGTGATCATCGACGAGGCACAGGCCATACCGGTGCGAACCGTGGAAAGCCTGCGGCTGCTTTCCAACCTGGAGACCGAAAAGCGCAAACTGCTGCAACTGGTGCTGTTTGGCCAGCCCGAACTGGACCGCAAACTGGCGCGCGAGGAGATCCGTCAGCTCCTGCAGCGCATCACCTTCAGCGAGTATCTGGGGCCGATGGCTGCGGGCTGGGTGCCCGGCTACGTGCGGCACCGACTGGCGGTGGCCGCGGTCGTCCCGTCTGCCAGTGTGGACCTGTTCGATGCTGCGGCACTGGCAGCTTTGGCGCAATGCAGTGGCGGCGTGCCACGCCTGGTGAACGTCCTCGCCAACAAGTGCCTGATGCTGGCCTATGGCGAAGACCGGCACCGCGTGACCGAATCCGATGTGCGCCTGGCCGCGATGGATACCGGCGGAGCCGAGCTGGCAACGGAGCCGACTTGGTGGAACCGCCTGATGGGTGGGCGGTTTCGGGCCGGGCTGCATCGGGGCACCGCGACACCATCCGCGGCGCGGCCTGGTGATCCGCCCAAGACCCGACCATGAGTGTCATCAACAAAGTACTGCGCGACC
>JAYVRP010000432.1:0-1926 GCA_043776215.1 Rhodoferax sp.
CGGCCCAGCACGTAGGCCGTGTCGTCGCCGAAATGTCGCGCCACATAACCATGGGCCGCCTCGTGCACGGTGATGGAAAACAGGACCGGGATGGCCCAGATGGCGATTTGTTGTAGGAGGTGCGCGAAGTCCACGGCTGGATTGTCTCAGAGAGCCCGCAAGCGGGAATTACAGGCCCAGGGCCGCGGCGTCGCCCCGGCCCTGGCGGATCAGCTCGGGTTCGCCGCTGCTGAGTTCGACCACCGTCGTGGGTTCGAGCGGGCAGGCGCCTGCGTCCACCACAGCGTCGATCAATTTTTCGAAGCGCCGGCGGATCTCCTGCGCATCGTTGAGCGGCACTGCCTCGCCGGGAGGGATCAGGGTGGTGGCCAGCAGCGGGCCCTCATGCAGTGCCAGCAGGGCCTGCAACACCGTGTGTTCGGGCACGCGCATGCCGATGGTCTTGCGTTGCGGATGGCTGAGGCGGCGCGGCACTTCCTTGCTGGCCTCCAGGATGAAGGTGTAGGGCCCCGGGGTGGTGGACTTGATGAGGCGGTACTGGCGGTTGTCCACGCGTGCGTAGTTGGCCAATTCGCTGAGGTCGCGGCACAGCAGCGTGAGGTGGTGCTTGTCGTCCACGCCCCGGATGCGGCGCAGCCGGTCGGCGGCTGCCTTGTCGTCGAGGTGGCACACCAGGGCGTAGCTGGAGTCGGTTGGCACCGCCAGAATGCCGCCTTTTTCCAGCAGCCCGACAGCCTGCTTGAGGAGCCGTGCTTGCGGGTTGTCCGGGTGGACCTCGAAGTACTGCGCCATGTCAGTTGTGCTGCATCGTCGGGCCCATGGGCCTGGACACCAGCGCGAGGTGCGGCGGAAGGAGCAGCGGCTTCGCCCTCACTGGATGCGGGACTCCAACAGGTCCCATACCGGTGTCAGCCCCGAAGGCAACAATGGCAAGGTGCCCAGGTCGGTATGGGACTCGTCGGGGCTGTGAAAGTCGCTGCCGCGCGACGCCGCCAGGCCGAACTCGCGTGCGGTGTCGGCATAAATAAGGTACTCGGCCGGGCTGTGGCTGCCAGTGACCACCTCGACGCCTTGTCCGCCATGGTTCTTGAACTCGGTGAACAGCGCAAACTCTTCGTTGGCGGTGAACTTGTAACGCGCCGGGTGGGCAACTACTGCTACGCCGCCCGCCTGGGTGATCCAGGTGACCGCTTCTTTCAACGACGCCCAGCGGTGCTCGACAAATCCGGGTTTGCCTTCGGTGAGGTACTTGCGAAAGACATCATTGGTTTCGCGGCACACGCCGGCTTCCACCAGAAAACGCGCGAAGTGGGTGCGCGAAATCAGGTCGTGGTTGCCGGCGTATTTGAGGGCGCCTTCATACGCCCCGGGAATGCCCACCTTGGCCAGTTGGTCGGCCATCTCGTGGGCACGTTGCCCGCGACCTCCACGTGTCTGGCGCAGCCCCGCTTCCAGGCGTGGGTCGTTGGCGTCGAAGCCCAAGCCCACGATATGCACGGTCTTGTCGATGAAACTGACAGAAATTTCGGTGCCCGTCAGGTAGCGCATGCCTTGCGCACGGGCAGCCGCCGCAGCGCGGGCCTGGCCGTCGATTTCGTCGTGGTCCGTCAGGGCCCACAACTCGACTCCGTTGGCCGCAGCGCGTTGCGCCAGCGCTTCGGGTGTGAGGGTGCCGTCCGAGACGACCGAGTGGCAATGGAGATCAGCGTTGAGGATGGGTGTCACCGGCTCATTTTAGGCGCCAGGCTCAGCCGTCCGCGTTGATCTTCGTAATGAGTTCCCGCAGCACGTGGTCTGCCTGGTCGTTCGGGATCTGGCAGGTACCGGCACTCTCGTGCCCACCACCGCCATATTGCAGCATCAGGTCGCCGATATTGGTGTTGGAACTGCGGTTGGTGATCGATTTTCCGGTGGCAAACACGGTGT
>JAYVRP010000433.1:0-6177 GCA_043776215.1 Rhodoferax sp.
GGCAAAACCGATGGTGGACGGATCGCGTGCGCCGGTGACTCCTTCGCGCGCATAGACAGCGCAGTCCTTGAGGTCGCGACCGGTGGCCCGTGCAATGACCTCACCCATCTTCAGGGCCGTGCCGGACGGAGCGTCCACCTTGTGGCGATGGTGCGCCTCGATGATCTCGATGTCATAACCGGTGGCGAGCGCCTGCGCGGCCATTTCCAGCAACTTGAGCGTCACATTGACACCCACACTCATATTGGGCGCCATCACGATGGCGATGTCCTTTGCGGCAGCGGCAATGACAGCAGTTTCCGCCTCGGTGAAACCGGTGGTGCCAATGACGGCATTGACACCCAAGGCACGACAGACTTCGAGGTGCGCGAGGGTGCCTTCCGGGCGGGTGAAGTCGATCAGGACCTCGCTGCCCTCGAGGCCCTGGCGCAGGTTTGACGTGATCAGGACGCCGCTGTGGCGACCGGCGAAAGCCGTGGCATCACTGCCTTCGAAGGCGCTTCCAGTGATGTCCAGTGCGCCAGACAGGGTGCAATCACCAGAGGCAAGCACCGCTTCGATCAGCATGCGCCCCATGCGCCCGGAAGCGCCTGCGACACAGATCCGGCGCGGCACACCGGCTTGACTGGACACGCTGCTCGCCATGGTTTTGCCGGACCTTAACGAACAATAACTTTCATGATGCGGGGTGAAGCGTGGGCATCATGAAAGTTAGGGGGTCGCTGCTTCCAGTGGTGGATAGGAGGCTGGCAAAGGGGGCAAGGGTTTCGGCTCGGCAGGCTTGGTGGCTACAGGGAACTGCTTGAGAGTTTCCTCGCTGGCTTCCAGAACCGGCACAGCCGCTGTTTTGCGGCTGGTTTTGAGGGACGCCACGAACTCGGCCTCGGTTGGCAACGTGTCGGCTTCAAACCGGTCCAGCAGGTCATTCTTGAAGTACACGGTGACCTTGCGCAATTGTTGTTCTTCACCCTGGCGCTTGAACGTGAACACGTAATCCCAGCGGTCGGCATGGAACACACTTTGCAGCAAGGGTGTGCCAAGCACATCCCGAACCTGCTGGCGCGCCATGCCGGGCTTGAGCGCGCTGGCCTGTTCGCTGGACACAAAATTTCCCTGCACTACGTCAATCCGGTACGGGGAGATCACGCTGGCCATGTGCAAACTGGCGCCATCGAATCCGGCACAGGCCACCAAGCTGGCGCAAACCGCCACCAATAGGCTCAGGCGCGAGACGTGATGGACAGTTTCAGGCATGGGTTCGGGCAGGGCGATATGATCGCTGGATTGTAGCCGCTGAGCCACTGTCGGCGCCCTGTCCCCAGAGGAAGAACACAGCCATGGCCAACATCGACGAACTCAAGAGCACCGGGCTCAAGGCCACATTACCCCGGCTCAAGATTCTGGAAATTTTTCAGAAGGGCGCGCAACGCCACATGACGGCGGAAGATGTTTTTCGCATGTTGCTGGGGGATCGATCAGATGTCGGTCTGGCCACTGTCTACCGTGTGCTGACGCAGTTCGAGCAGGCCGGGATCCTGATCCGCAGCCACTTCGAGAGTGGCAAGGCGGTGTACGAACTCAACGAGGGCCAGCACCACGACCATCTGGTCTGCCTGGATTGCGGAAGGGTCGAGGAGTTCTACGACGCAGAAATCGAGCGGCGCCAGCACGCGGTGGCCAAAATCAAGGGCTTCACGATTGCCGACCATGCATTAAGCCTGTATGCCAATTGCACGAAAACCGCCTGTCCCCACCGCGTGACGGCGGGCCGACCTACTCCCTGAGCGACTCGGAGGCTCAGCGACCGCTGGCAGATGGATCCGAACCCATCGCCTTGCGGTGGCGCTCGACAAACTCCTGGTAGGTGTCAATGCCGCGCAACTGCAGGATCGTGTTGCGCACTGCAGCCTCCACCAACACGGCAATATTGCGTCCGGCAACGACCTGGATGACCACCTTCAAAACAGCGATGCCCAGAACGTCCTGGGTCAGCGGTTCGTAGGGAAGACGCTCGTATTCACGCTCCAGTGTTTCACGCCGCACCAAGTGCACGATCAGCTTCAGGCGCATCTTGCGCCGCACGGCCGTTTCTCCAAAAATCGCCCGGATGTCCAGCAAGCCGATGCCGCGCACCTCCAGCAGGTTTTGCAGCAGATCCGGGCATCGCCCCTCGATCGTTGTCTGGTTGATGCGGTACAGGTCGACCGCGTCGTCCGCCACCAGGCCATTGCCGCGCGAGATAAGTTCAAGGCCCAGTTCACTCTTGCCCAAGCCCGATTCCCCGGTGATGAGGACACCCAGACCCAGGATGTCCATCAACACCCCATGCATGGAGGTCCGCTCTGCAAAGTGCTTGGAAAGGTAGGCGCGCAACACATCAATGACAAATGCCGAAGACGCGTCGGTCGAGAACATCGGTATCTGGGCCCGTTCGCACATCGACAGGAGGGCATCGGGGGCGGGTTTCCCGTCCGCCAACACGAGCACAGGCGGCTCCAGCGTGACGATCCTTGAAATGCGCCTGGCGCAGTCCTCGGGCGTGGCGTTGGTCAGGTAGGCGATTTCCCGTTCACCAAGGATTTGCAAGCGATAGGGATGGATGTAATTGAGGTAACCGACCAGGTCGGCGCCGGAGCGCGCCGCGCGTACAGCGACTTCGTCAAAGCGTCGCTCGGACGCGCCAAGTCCCGCGACCCACTGCCATTTGAGATAAGCCCTGAACTCCTCGAAAAGGACGTCTGCGCTGACGACGGTGGGCTTCATGGCAATGCAGAGTTCAAAGGTGGGCGCGTCGCCCCGGCAATCAGGACAAGGGCGCGGATTGCCACTGCGATATGAGCGTGTGCAATTGCCCGGCGTCGGTGCTGGTGTTCATCTTTTCACGCAGGTTCGCATCACTCAGCAATTCGGCAATCTCTGACAGGATTTCCAGGTGCTTCTGGGTTGCCGCTTCGGGCACCAGCAAGAAGATCAGCAGACGAACGGCTTGGTCGTCGGGGGCATCAAATCCGATCGGATTGGCCAGCAGGAACACCGCCGCCATGGGTGCCTTCAGGCCTTTGATGCGGCCGTGCGGTATGGCGACACCGTGGCCTAGGCCGGTGGAACCCAAACGCTCGCGTGAAAACAGGCTGTCGGTGACCAGTGCCCGGCTCAAACCATGAAGATTCTCGAAAAGCAATCCGGCCTCTTCGAAAGCCCGCTTCTTGCTCGTGGCATCTACGCTGACAAGTACTTGCGCGGAAGGCAGTATGGATGCGAGTCGGTTCATAGTGAGGTGAACGATTATGCACACAAAAAACCGCCCGGTCAGCGGGCGGTTTGGTTATGCACCGGGCGCCGTCACATGACGCGTTTCGGAGCCTCGTGATGGTGATTCTGCAACCGGTCTTTGTGGCGCACGACCTGCCGGTCCAGTTTGTCGACCAGTTCATCCACGGCCGCGTACAGGTCGGAATGTGAACTTTCGGCAAACATGTCGCTGCCTTTCACATGGATGTTGCACTCGGCGCGTTGCCGTCGTTCCTTTTCCTTTTGTTTTTCCACTGTCAGGAGTACTTTGACATCGACAACCTGGTCAAAGTGGCGGGTGATTCGATCAAGCTTGGTCGTGACGTAATTTCGCAGGGCCGGGGTGACTTCGAGGTGATGACCGCTGATCGTCAAGTTCATGGATTTCCTCCTATTGCGCTCGTCATTGAAATGGCCATGGACTGGTCTGCCCACAGCCGGGAACCCTCATGGGGATACTGATCTGCCGCTTACCATTTTTTTAACTATGCTCCCGATGGCGCCCAATTGCAACCCCGCCCGACAAATGGGGGCCGTGCGGATTCGTGCTCGCGGGAAATCATGGAAAAAGTGGTAATAGTTTGCAATAGACTCGGGCATCGCGAGGAAATGCCTGTATGAGTCTCGACACCATCATTCACGCCGGTTTGCGCCAGTATGGCCGGCCGACCGTGGCCCTGGTGTTGATGGGCGGTGGAGCCCGTACGGCCTACCAGGTCGGTGTGTTGAAGGCCATGTCGGCGTTGTTGCAATCCCATCCGGCGGCGTCCCGGACGTTCCCGTTTCAGGTGCTGGTGGGCACGTCGGCCGGCGCCATCAATGCAGCATTCCTGGCCAGCCGGGCCACGCAGGGCCTGCAGGCGTTTGACCAGTTGGCAGAGTTCTGGTCGCGTTTGCGTTCCACCGATGTGTTCCGGCTGAACGTGCCATCGTGGGTGCGCTTCAGCCGGATCGCGGTGGCCTGGAGTTTGTCGCGGCACGCACGCGCCAATGGCGCACTTCTTGACAACGCCCCATTGGCCAATATCCTGCGTGCCGGGATCCCGCTGGACGGGATCGATGCCGCCTTGCGGTCGAATACGATCGATGCATTGGCCGTGACTGGTTCGAGTTATACATCGGGCGTTCACTGGACGTTTTGCCACACGGCCAGCCGGGCCGAGTTCCAGGGGTGGGCACGTCCCGGGCGCAGGGCCGAATACCAGCCTCTCACGATCGACCACCTCGTGGCGTCCAGCGCCATTCCGTTCCTGTTTCCAGCGACCGCGCTGCAGATCGACGGCCGGCGAGAACATTTCGGGGATGGGTCGATGCGGCAGGTGACACCCCTGTCTCCCGCGATGCATCTGGGTGCCAGGAAGATCCTGGTGGTGGGTGTCGGGCAGCCCGAACGTCCGGGCCTGGGGGCTGGGAACAGTACTTCGAACACCAGTGGCCCGACCCTGGGCAGCATGGCCGGGCATGTCATGGCCAGCGTATTCCACGACACCTTGCAAGCCGATGTGGAGCAGACCCAACGCGTCACCCAGACCATCAATCGTCTGCCGCGCGAAGCCGCCGCTGCCATGCCCTACAAGGCGATCGACGTGCTGGCAATCGCCCCCACCCGTTCCCTGGACCAGTTGGCCCAGCAATTCACGTCCGAGTTGCCGCTGGGCATCCGTGACGCGTTGGGTGCGCTCGGCATTCTCAAGGGCAGCGGGGGGACCCTGGCCAGTTATCTCCTGTTCGAACCGGGCTTCGTGCAGTCGCTGATTGAGATGGGCGAAAGTGATGCCATGGAGCAGAAGGACGAACTGTTGGAGTTGATTCTCGGGAACTGACGACGCAGCGGTGCGCCGGTGTACCGGCCGTCCGCCGATGCGATAATTTCGAGGCTTATTCTTCGGGGTTCGCTCCCGGGATCTCTGCCTCGACTGGCAGCCTCCCACTCCCAGACCCTTCAGCACCAACAGATTACCGGGAGTGCGTTCATGCTCAATGTTTTCACACTCGCCAATGGGCGGCTCTTCCAGGAAGAGATCGAGTCGCTGGAGGAGCTGTCCAGGTTTCAACCCATCTGGGTCGACCTGGAGTCACCCACACATGACGAAAAGCGGTGGGTCAAGCAGTATTTCGGCCTGTCGATTCCCGAAGATGCCATGGACGAGGACATCGAGGAGTCGGCACGGTTTTATTCTGAAGACAATGGCGACCTGCACATTCGCAGCGACTTCCTGATTGCCGACATCGAGGATCCGCGCACCGTGCGCGTGGCATTCATCCTCAACCTGGCGAACGATGAATTGCGCAGCAAGGGCGTTCTGTTCTCGATACATGACGAGGACGTGCCCGTTTTTCGCCTGTTGCGCATGCGCGCGCGCCGAGCCCCCGGATTGATCGAAGACGCCAAGGAAGTATTGCTCAAGCTGTTCGACGCCGATGCGGAGTATTCGGCCGATACGCTCGAGGGCATCTACGATGAGCTCGAAAAAGTCAGCAACAAGGTGCTGTCCGGTGACATGACCGACATGCTGGCCGGCGAGGTTCTGGGTGCGATCGCCCGCCACGAGGACATGAACGGGCGCATTCGCCGCGACATGATGGACACCCGGCGCGCGGTGAGTTTCATGATGCGCATCAAGATGCTCAACGCCGAGCAGTTCGAGGAGGCGCGCCAGATCCTGCGCGATATCGACTCGCTGGATTCGCACACTGCGTTCCTGTTCGACAAGATCAACTTCCTGATGGACGCCACCGTAGGTTTCATCAACATCAACCAGAACAAGATCATCAAGATCTTCTCTGTGGCCAGTGTCGCCCTGTTGCCACCGACCCTGATTGCCAGCATCTACGGCATGAATTTCCGCCAAATGCCTGAGCTTGAGTGGACCCTTGGTTATCCGT
>JAYVRP010000434.1:0-1915 GCA_043776215.1 Rhodoferax sp.
CAGGTGCTGGCGGCGGAACAGCGCAGCGTGCAAGAGCAGTCGCGCCAGCTGAGCACGCGTCGCGAACGGCCGGGCGCCGACCAGAAGGCGCTGGACGCACCCGACGAAGCGGTGCTCTCCAGCCTGCAGGCCCAGTTGGAGCAGGCTCAGGACACGGCCACAGTGGATGATGCCCGCCTGCATGAACTGCAAGACGCACTTCCCGGGCTGGACGAGACACGCCGAACACAACAGCAAACCGTCAACACCGAATCCTCGCGCCAGGCGGCGTTGTCCGCACGTATGGAGGCGCTAAAGGCACTGCAGGAAAAGGTGCGCACCGACGGTAAATTGCGCCCCTGGCTGGGCAAACATGGCCTGGACCAGATGCCGGCCTTGTGGAGCCGGCTGCACGTGCAGCAGGGCTGGGAAAACGCGCTGGAGGCGGCACTGCGCGAGCGCCTGGGCGCACTGGAAGTGTCGGTACTGGATCGGATACGCGCCTTTGCCAGTGATGCGCCGCCGGCCAAACTCACTTTCTATACGGCACCTGTGGCTGCGATGCCTGGGGCTCCGTCGGCCTTGCCGCGTTTGTCCGACCTGCTGCGTCCCCACGATGCAGGCCAGGGTGCAGTGTTGCGGGACTGGTTACACGGTTGTTACAGCGCCGCCGATCTGGACGACGCATTGGGACGGCGCAGCCAGTTGCAGGCCGGTGAGGCCATTTTTGTACCCGCCGGCCACGCGGTCACACTGCACAGTGTGAGTTTCTATGCACCGGATTCAGAGCAGGCCGGGTTACTCGCACGGGCGCAAGAGATCGAGAATCTCGACCGGCAACTGCGTGCTCAGCTTTTGATAGGCGAGCAATCACGGCAAGCGCTGGCGCGCGCCGAGTCCGCCTATGGGCAGGCCTCACAGCACCTGGTGCAGTTGCGCCGTGACGCCAGCCAGAGCCAGGCCCGTGCACACGAATTGCAGGTGCGGGTGCTCCGTCTGCGCCAGTTGGCCGACCAGGCGCATGCGCGCAATGCGCAGCTCACCGGTGAGTTGGCCGAGCTGGACGTGCAGCTCGAAGACCTGGACCAGCGGCGCATCACCTCCGAGGCGCGATTCGAGGAACTCGACATGCAGTTGGCCGACACGCAGGAGCGCCACGCCCAGCTCGACGAGCGGGTTCTGCTGGCGCAGCGAACGCTGAACGAAAGCCGTGAGCAACAGCGTCAGGTGGAGCGCCGGGCCCAGGAGGCGGACTTCTCGATGCGCAGCCTGCAGGTGCGCCAGGCCGAGCTGACCCGGGCCGTGGACACTGCGGTGCAGCAGTCACAGTCTCTGATGGCCGAAGAGCAGGGAGCCCAGCAGGAGTTGACCCGCCTGACTGACGCTGCCGCCCAGGCGGGGTTGCAGACCGCATTGGCCGTGAAGATGGAACGTGAGCGCGCCTTGGCGGCGACCCGCAGCGAATACGACGATCTGACCGCCAAGCTGCGTGGCAGCGACGAGCGTCGCCTGCAACTCGAACGTGAGCTCGACCCGCTGCGCCAACGCATCACCGAGCTGCAACTCAAGGAACAGGCCGCCCGCCTGGGGTGTGAGCAGTACCGGCAGCTGCTGGACGAGGCCCACGCGGAGATCGAGCCCCTGGTGGCCTCCGTGACCCATGGCAATGTGCGCTTGGCGGGCCTGCAAACGACCATCGACCGATTGAACATTGACATCACCGCGCTGGGCGCCGTGAACCTCGCTGCACTGGACGAACTCGCCACAGCGCGGGAACGCAAACAGTTTCTCGATGCGCAGTCCGCCGACCTCAACGAGGCCATGACGACGCTCGAAGACGCGATCCGGAAAATCGATGGCGAAACCCGCGAACTCCTGTCCGCCACCTTCGACACCGTCAATACCCATTTCGGCAAGATGTTTCCCGAGCTGTTTG
>JAYVRP010000435.1:0-6141 GCA_043776215.1 Rhodoferax sp.
GGGCAAGTCAGCATCAATAGCCCCAGCCTGCAGATGAGCAACGGCGGGTCGTATGCGCGGATCGTGAATTCGACACAAAAGTACCCGTTGCTCCTGACCGTGTCCCAGTGCATCACGTGCAACACTGTCTCGCCCTACGGGATCACGGGGGGCGATGACCGTCTGACGGAACAGGTTCAGCAGGTGGCCACCAACATCCTGAGCCTGGATCCGATTCCATTCAGCCACGAGGACGACACCAAGAAATCCAAGGGTGACATCGAGGTGGATGCTGGCTCGACTTGCAAATAACGGGACCTACAGGACCGGACCATGACATTTACCCCCCCCAAGATTCTGTTCCTGCTCGCCCTGGCCATGCCGCTGGTGGCCGCTGCGGTGCCGGCTGGCGAAGTCGAGTTTGCAAAAGGCGTTGGCGCCGCGCAGTCTGGTGGCGCGGGCCCGCGCATCCTGAGCCAGGGCGTGCCGATCGAAGCCGGCGACACCGTCACGCTGGGCTCCAACAGCTTCGCCGTGGTCAAGATGACCGATGGCACGCGTATGACCCTTCGCCCCAATACCGCCATCAAGTTCGAAGATTACGCGTTCAAGCAGCAGGACAAACCCGACAGCATGATCACCAGCCTTCTTAAAGGGGGCGTGCGCATGGTCACGGGCCTGATCGCCAAGGGCTCGCCCACGGCGGCCAAGCTGACCACGCCCACGGCGACAGTCGGTATCCGCGGCACCGACTTTGACGCGCGCCTGTGCCGCACCGACTGTGCGACCGACGCGGCGCGTATCCCGCAGAAATCCGAAGTGGCCAACGTGGCGGCGAGTGCCCGCGTGGTCTCACTGCAAGGGGCCGTGGGGGCGGTCAACCCCGGGGGCGAGCGCCGGGTGGTGGCTGAAGGTGGGCCGGTCTACGCCGGTGACGTGCTTGACACCGCGCCCAATGGCCATGCCGTGCTGGTGTTCCGCGACAACACCAAGGTCACCGTGCAGTCGCGCACCCAGTTCAAGGTGGACAACTTTGTCTACGCCACGGACAACCCGTCCGAGGGAACGGTGGTATTCAGTCTGTTGCGCGGTGGCATGCGGATACTGACAGGCCTGGTGGGCAAGGCGCGGCCCCAGGCGGTGCGTTTGACCACACCCACGGCGACGGTCGGCATTCGCGGCACCGGCCTCGATATCTTCAGCGACCCCGACAGTTGCGCCGCCGCGGGCGGCGCTGCCGACTGCACTGTCATCACCGCCTGGGAGGGCGAGGGCGTGCTGAACCCCGGCAGTGCCAACGAGTTCGCGGTGCCGGTGGGGGTATTTGCGCTGCAGGACGCGAGTGGTGGCCAGGTACGGCAGTTGCCCGTGCCGCCGCCCTTCATGCTCAACATTCCCACACCCCGTCCCGACGCCGTGCCCGCCAACGCGGACCAATTGTTCAGCGCGCAGGGGATCAACGAAGGCGAACCGGGCCTGTTCGTCTTTTCACGCGATGGCCACCTGTCCATCACGAGTGGCGACAAGATGATCGATATTGCGCGTGGCGAAACCGGCTTCCTGAACGCCGATGGTTCGCGCTTGCTGAGATCGATCGTCACACCCAACTTCCTCGAATTCGACTTCATCCCGCGCCCTGACCGATTCAACCCCAGCACGGCGCGCCTGCTCGACCTGGCCGGGGCCTTCCGTGTCAAGGCGCAAGTCTGCCGTTAACTGCTCTGACCTACCATGCACCTCCACAAGAACAAGACAACGGCCATGTTCGTGGCCCTGGCATGCCTGGCCGCCGGCGTGCAGGCCCAGACGGCCGCGCCAGCGATCCCGGCCGCGGCGGCCGAAGAAGAAGCCAGTTTCACTGTGACGGGCTTTGAAGTGGTCGGTGAAAACCCGCTGCCCGATGACCTGACCCAGGCCACACTGAGGCCATTCACTGGCCAGCACAACGGCATTGACCGGCTGCAGGATGCCGCCACGGCGCTGGAAGGACTCCTGCGCGCACGTGGCTTCGGGTTTTACCGCGTCGTACTGCCCCCGCAAGACATCGGTGGTGTCATCAAACTGCAGATGTTCAAGTTCACGCTCGGCACGGTGGCCGTGAAGGGCAACCAGACGTTCTCCAATGACAACATCCTGAACAGCCTGCCCCAGCTCACAGGTGGCATATCGCCCAATACCCACCAACTGGCGCGTGACTTGGCAGTGGCCAACGAAAACCCCAGCAAACGCGCCAATGTGACCTTCAAGCAGGGGGAGGTGGCCGACACGATCGACGCCACCGTGGATGTCGTCGACTCCCGCACCGTGACCGGATTCGTATCCGTCAACAACACCGGCAATGCCGCCACGGGATACGGGCGCATCACGGCAGGGGTGTCCCACACGAACCTTTTCGACCTTGACCACCAGGCTACTGTGACGTACACCACCTCGCCCAGCGATCCTGGCAAGGTGCACCAGTACGGTGGTTACTACCGGGCACCGATGTACCAGTGGGGCGGCATCCTGTCCGCCTACTACACGAATTCCAGTGTCAACTCTGGGACCATCGCCAATTTGTTCAACGTGACCGGCCGCGGAACGTTTGCGGGTATCCAATACACCCACTACTTTGCGCCGGACGGTGACTATCGTGCGTATCTGGCCGCGGGCATCGATGACAAGAATTTCGTCAACGACAAAATCACCACCCTTGCCGGCGTCCCCCTGTTTCCCAACTACCGCACCCGTCCGGTCACGGTCAGTTACACCGGGCGTATCGAGAAGAAGTGGGGCCTGTGGGGCTACAACGTCGATTACGCGCGCAACCTGACCATGGGCGGTGGCAACGACGCGGTCAGTTACGCTGCCAATCGGGCCGGAGCCGACCCCCACTGGGGTGCCCTGCGCATGGGAGCCGATGTGACCGTGGCGTTGCCCGGCGCCTGGTTGCTGAACGCGCGCATGAAAGCACAGGCCAGCGGCACGCCGCTGGTTCCAGGCGAACAATTCGGTGTTGGTGGCGCGCAATCGATCCGCGGCCTGAACGAACGGGTGCTGGCGGGAGACACCGGCGTGCAAGGTAATGTGGAGTTCTGGACGCCGCCCGTGGCAGAGAACACCCGGTTGCTGGCGTTCTACGATTTTGGCCAGATCCGTCGCCACAACGATGCGCTGCAGCCCTCGGCGTCTGCCACCAGCGTGGGCTTCGGTCTGCGTTGGACCATGGGCAACACCCTGTCGGCCGGCATGGACATCGCCCATGTGATGTCGGGCCTGGCCAACCTTCCCCCGGGTACGTCCCGAGACAAGGTTCACCTGAGCCTGAACTGGCGTTATTAGGCCGCGTCGGCGGGCGCCGGCAGTTGCAGCTGCGCAGCCAACGCCACCCGCACGCAGTCCTTGAGGTGTTCCTCGCCCAGGTAACGCAGTACCGAGTAACCCATCACCGCCGCGACCGCCTGGCCCGCCAGCGGCACGAACTTCGCGGCCTGCGCCGCACCCATACGCATGCCCACGGCCTGCGCCAATCGCAGCACCAACTCCTTGCTGATGAACTTGCCGATCATGGCCGACCCGACCATCGTGACGGCCTTTTGCACCGCATGGCGCTTGTCCGGCCCCAGTCGGTCGATCTGCTCGGGCGCCAGCCCGAAGCGGGCGTTGATCGCCGGAATCAGCCGCGACAGCAAGGCCGCATCCACCGCCCAATCAAGACCGGGTAGCGGCACCGCGCTGGCGGCGGCTGCCACCACCGCTCGGCGGTGCAGCAGCTTGCGGCTGGCCAGAACGGCCGATGTGAGTTGCGGGTGGCCGTGGGCGAGTTGCAGGGAACTGGGCATGGGGCAGGCTCGTAAGAAAGTGCTCGGAATGTAGCTTGCGCCATTTCCCTTTGGCGTCAAGGGGTCGAACGGCCACGATGTGGAAACCAAGCAACAGAACCGGTCAGCCCGCGCCAGGATGGTGCCGGTCCATGCGCGCCAGATGCTTCCTTTCGTTAAACTGAGTCCGACCACCACCCGTTTTCGCGATCAAGAGCCACTGTAGACTTCGCGCCCCGACAGCACAAGCCCAACAGTCAAACATCACGAGGTAGCTCCCATTGGCCATCGTTAAGTTGCATTCCTCAGTGGCGATGTCGGTAGCACCGACCGCGTTTCGGACTCTGTCGAGGCGCATCCTGCGCTTGCTTGGGGGGGGGGCCGGCGTACTGGTTATGTCTCTGCTGTCTGGCGTTCAGGTGCACGCCCAGACCCAGGTTGCCCAGGGACGAACGCTGTACAACACCGCCAATTTGTTTGGTTATTCGACTTCGGTCGGCTCCTGCCAGTCATGCCATTTCGCGGGCGCCTCGGTCGCGAACTCTCCAGTTGCGCCGGTGAACCGCACGCAAGGTGAAGGCGCCGGTTCCAACCATCCTGAGGCGGCCAACCACCCGGTACTGATCGAAAACGCATTCAAGGTTGGCGGCGTGATGACCAACTATTTCGGTGGTCCAGTGGCCGGGCGGACTGGTTTCACCGCCAATGCGACCCAGCTGGACCAGATGTTCAAACTGGCCCTGTATATCGGTCAGTACAAGGTTCCCGCTTTCGTGACACCGTCCCCGGCTGTCGACGCAGCCTTGGCAATGTCGATACGCCCTGGCCTGACGGGTGTAAAAAATGTTTACTCACGCATTGTGGCGACCGGCGGTATTTCCGGTGACAACTCGAGCGGCGGTACGGCAGCGGATGACGCCAATGGGGGGTTGACCGTGACAGGTGTTACCGGGAATGCGGCGGCTGTCAGCGCTGCACAGGTAGCGGGCAGTGCCTCGGTGGCTTACAACGTAAGTTACCGTTCGCAACCCACTTTTGCCGGCGACGATACCTTCACGCTGAACGTCTCGAATCCCAGTGGATCGACTTCGCAGACTTTCCGCGTCACAGTGCTGGGCATCACCAACGCAACTTTGTCAGCACAGGCGGTCAAGGGAACCACCTATGTTGCCGACGTCAATCCACTGTACACGGCTGTGTGCAACGCTTGCGCGGCGGGCACTTTTGCAGTGGACCCGGCCTTTCCGCTGCCACCCGGCCTCATCGTCAATGCGACCAGCGGCCAGATTTCGGGAACACCGACGACCGCCGAGCAATCACGCACGGTGCGATTGCAGGCAACGAGTTCGGGTGCCACACACGGTGGTGATGGCATTGTTACCAAGGACATCACCATCTCTGTGGCCGGCATTTCCAGCAGCAATCCGCCCACATTGACGCAAGACTCCGCCATGACCACCTACACGGTCACGGCCTTTCCGACACCCCTCACGGCCGGCAACTATACGATGAGCAGCGTCCCGCCCGGGCTGAGCTTCAATACCAGCAACGGGCAGTTGACCGGCACACCGACCACCAGCGGAACGTTCAGCAACATCACCTTTGGCGCCACAACGGCGGCAGGGGCGGTAAGCCAGGGTGGATTCACGATCACGGTCAACTCGGCCGGCCGCCCCACCATCACGACCAACTTGCCGGCGTCACCAACGTCGGCAGGAAACATCAACGCGTCATTGGACAGCCTGTTGTACCAGATCACTGTGTCGCGGCCTTCACTAACCGGCATGGCGTGGAGCGCGACAGGGCTGCCTACCGGGTTGAGTGTCAACGCCACCGGGCAAATCATCGGCGCGTCGAGCCAAAGCGGCGATTTCCCCTTGAGCCTCAGCGGTTCCAACGCCACGGGTGTCACATTGACTCCGTTGGCGCATACCTTGCGCATCAGCCCGACCCAGGCGCCGGTGGTCACTTCCACGCCAACCATTGCTGCCTCACCCACGGTGACTGGCTCTACCGTGACCCCGTTGTCGATCCAGATCAACGCGAGCAACGGGCCTGTTACCTCCTTCTCGGCCACTGGTTTGCCAACGGGTCTGACGGTCAGTGGCAGCGGCCTGATCACCGGCACACCGACACAGAGTGGTGACTTTTCAGTGGTGCTGCAGGCCACCAACTCCGCCAATCTCACCGGCAGTGCCGCCGCAGTGCTGATGCGTATCAACTCCAATGCCCCGCCAGTGGTCACGTCCACACCGGCAATTGCCGCCTCACCCACGGTGACCGGCTCCACCATCACCCCGCTGTCGATCCAGATCAACGCCACGAACGGGCCAATCACCTCTTATTCGGCGACCGGCCTGCC
>JAYVRP010000436.1:0-6138 GCA_043776215.1 Rhodoferax sp.
CCGGAATTCATTACACCGTTCGGGCTGAGCCTGTCGAAGCCCTCGCGTGCCCTTCGACAGGCCTGTCCTGAGCGACGTCGAAGGGCTCAGGGCGAACGGGAAAATTTCGTCGCAAAATATGGAAACCTCAATAAACCTGGCACGTACGTGATGCCGCAGTGCGCTCAGGGCATCGGGCAGGGTGATGTCGGGGGCGGCGGCGCCCACCTGGAGTGCGCGCGACTCGATGCCCGTGGCCTTGAGATCCGCGGTGGCGCCCGCCATCGTTGCCGCGCGCTCGTGTGTGGCGCGTTGCAGGAAGCCGGCCTTGTAGCCGGCGAGTTGCTGGGTGAGTGTGGTGATGGTGGTCATGGGATCTCTCAATGGTGGATCAATGTTTGCCGGAAGACGAGGTGCGTCCGGCGGGATGAAGTGGCGCCTGTGGTCCTGCGATGACTGGCTCAGATGAGTTCTTGAACCCTCAGGCGCAACGTCGGCAGAACCTCTTGCTCGAACCACGGGTTGTGGCGCAGCCAGCGCTGGTTGCGTGGGCTGGGGTGTGGCATAGGCAAGGTTCGCGGCCAGTGCGCTTGCCACGCGGCGACCACCTCGGTCACACTGAGCGTTTTGCCCTGCTGCAGGTGCCAGGCCTGCGCGTAGTTGCCGATGACCAAGGTGAGTTGCAGTTGGGGCAGCAACGCCAACAGTTTGTCGCGCCAGGCCGGTGCGCATTCGGGGCGCGGTGGCAGGTCACCTGCGGCACCGGTTCCCGGGAAACACAGGCCCATGGGCAGGATCGCCACGCGCGACGCGTCGTAGAACACGGCTTTGTCAATACCCAGCCACGTGCGCAGGCGGTCGCCGCTGGGGTCGCTGAAAGGGACACCGCTGTCGTGGGCCTTGCGCCCCGGTGCCTGGCCGGCGATCAGGATCGTGGCACGTGGGTCGAGTTGAAGAATGGGCCGCGGTGCGAAAGGCAATTGACCCGCACACAAGGCGCAGGCGCGAACCTCGCTCAACACTTTTATCACGGTGCGCGAACCCGGCCCGTGTGCGCGTGCGCCAGCCGGCAGGATCATTCACGCCCCCTGCCCGTTGCTGCCGCGCGCGTAGAAGGCCGGCGGCCACACCAGGATGGCGAGCAAGGTTTCCGAGACCACGTCCTCGGCTGCGCTGTCATTGCGCAACTGCAGCTTGGCAAATCGGAGCAGGGGTTGGTGCAGGGCGGCAAGTTCGGACTCGACGGGTGTGGCGAAGTGCTTCGCGGTAAGGAGTAGTCGGATGGCGGGAAGCCAGATTACAACCGATTGCGTTGACCTGCGAGGATCGGTCTTTCAAACGTCCTATTCACCCTTCGGCAGGCGTAAGCTCTCGCTCTACAACAGACAATACAAAACGCACCAACGCGGGTATTCGGCACACCAGACCCCGCCCCCGAAAAGGAAAGCTCAACGCATGGCCAAGGTAATTCCCTTCCCCGACGGCGGCTTTCGCTTCATCCGCGGCGTCTTTCCCTATTCCGCCGGAGTGGCGGCGCAACCCGGCTTTGTGATCGAGCGCGTGCGCTTGGCCCGCGTGGTGCCGATGGCGGAAGGGTTTGCTGCCATCGCTGCGCATTTGTCGACCATCGGCCGGCCACTCACTGCGCTGTGCAGCTGCGAGCTGCGCTCGCCGGTGCAGTTCACCGACGAAGGTTTTGCCGCGTTCAACGCCGTGTATGTCGCGACGCTCAAAGAATGGAATCTGTTTCGCGAAGGCATCAACCCGGTCGCGCGCAGCAATCTTGCGCCTGCGCTGCGCCCGCCCGCCGTGCCCGGCTTTCATGCGTTCTCGTACACCGTGCCGCAAGCCGGGGCCAACCCGAGCTTCGTCATTGCCGGCAGCGGGGAAGTGCCTGAAGGCCAATCCAACTATCGCGACCATATCGTCGCCAAAGGCGATACCTCCCCGCAAGGCCTGCGGCAAAAAGCGCGCTGGGTGCTGGGCGAACAGGAGCGGCGTCTGGCCGCGCTGGGTTTCGGCTGGCGCGATGTGACGGCGACGCAGGTCTAT
Organism: Rhodoferax sp.; assembly: GCA_043776215.1. Classification (GTDB taxonomy): domain Bacteria; phylum Pseudomonadota; class Gammaproteobacteria; order Burkholderiales; family Burkholderiaceae_C; genus CAISIP01. Next base: position 2,032 of record JAYVRP010000436.1, read on the forward strand.
ACCGTGCATGACATCCACCCTCTGATGGCGAGCGAACTTGTGGCGCGCGGGGCGGACGCCGATGGCATCCATTGGCACTTTGTGCGCCCACCGATTGTCGATCTGGATGTCGAGATGGATTGCCGCGGCGTGATGCTTGAGCGCGTCATGTGACCGCCGTCCCCTCGATCATCACCCAACCACACCAGCAGAAGGAGTCGACAGCATGCCAAAACGCACAGGTCCACCAGATACCCACCATCAACACACAAGCAGGAAGTTCGAGACGCTGCTGCTCGACGTTTCCGGCCGCATCGCCACCATCACCCTGAACCGCCCCGAGCGCCTGAACGCGATCAACAGCGCGATGCCGGGCGAGATCCGCGCGGCGGTCGAAGCGGCAAATGCCGACGACCGCGTGCACGTCATCGTGTTGCAAGGCGCGGGCAAGGCGTTTTGCGCCGGCTACGATTTGAAGGAGTACGCCGAGGGCGACAAGACCAACGTCTACACCCAGGCGATGCCGTGGGACCCGATGATGGACTACAAATTCATGAAGAAGAACACCGAAGATTTCATGAGCCTGTGGCATTCGTACAAGCCCACCATTGCGCGGGTGCATGGCTACGCGGCGGCCGGCGGCAGCGATATTGCCACCTGCTGCGACTTCATCGTGATGGAAGACAAAGCCCGCATCGGCTACATGCCGGTGCGGGTGTGGGGCTGTCCGACGCCGGCGATGTGGGTTTACCGTCTGGGCGCGATGCGCGCCAAACGCATGATGCTCACCGGTGACCTGATCGACGGCAAGACGGCGTTTGAGTGGGGCTTGGCTACCGATGTGGCGCCTTTGACCAAACTCGACGCCGCGGTGAAGAAGCTCGCTGACCGCATTGCCGGGATTCCAAAAAACCAGTTGATGATGTTGAAGCTGGTGATCAACCAGGCGGTGGACAACATGGGTCTGGAGCAGACGCAAATGTTTGCCACGGTGTTTGACGGCATGACGCGCCACTCGCCCGAGGGGCTGTGGTTCAAACGCTACGCGGAGGAGTTCGGTTTTCCGGCAGCGGTGGAGTGGCGCGATAGCGGCAGGCCTCTGCCTGAGCCGGGGCCAGGCGCCGTGTTGGGAAAGGCCGGCGACAAATTCATGACGCCGCCGGCCGCCGGCGCACGCTCGCAGTGGTCGCGCGATGTCACCGGCAAGCGCAGCGAAAAGGCATCCCGACCCGCAGCAAAAAAAGCAGTCAGGAAGAAATAGCGGCACGCACTGCCGCGCGGTCCAGAGTCGAGCAGAAGCGGTGGGCGGGACGGAGTTGGCGGGGCTGCTTCCGCCTGCCCGGAGCTACTGCCCCTGACCCAGAGCGAAACCGCGCTCACCATCAAAGGTGCACAGGTTCTCGGTCTTGATCACGTCCACGTCCTTCGCCGCGAGCGCCTGCATCAGCCCGACGATGTCGTGGTTGGTCACTACATGCCGTGTTTCCGCACCCACCGCTTGCCCCATGAAGCGGCAGCGCCAGTGGTCGGTGCAGAACGTTTCGGGGAATCCGCCCGGCCAAACCTTGACGCCGCGGTTGGTGATCATCTGCAATTTGCAGGCCGGTGTGGACAGGGCACTGAGCAGGCCCGCCAGGTAGTCCGGTGTCACGTCCGGCGCATGCACAAAGATGTCGACACCCACCACTTCCTTCTTGGCCGGGGCCGGGCGCACATACAGCGGCGTGCGGGTCTTGGGCGCGGCGTCGGTGTTTTCATAGACAACCGGCTTGAAGTGCTGCGGCTTCTGGCCCAGGCGCGCAAGCACGGCGTCGCCAAAACCAAGCGTGCCGACGCGCTGCCGCGTATGTTCACCGACCAGATCGGCCGTGTGCACACCGTCTTCGATGGTGCGCAGCCACGCGTTGTGCACCTTGCTGGCCACGTCGGCCTGCCGGATATGCACCAGCATCATCACGGCTGCCAGCAGCAAACCCGAGGGATTGGCGAGGTCGCGGCCGGCAATATCCGGAGCACTGCCATGGATCGCCTCGAACATGGCCACGTGTTCACCGATGTTGGCACTGCCGCCCAGGCCGATGCTGCCAGTGAGCTCGGCCACCACATCGGAGATGATGTCGCCATACAGATTGGGGGTCACGATGACGTCGAACACCTCTGGCCGTGTTGCCAACCGCGCTGTACCGATGTCGATGATGTAGTGCTCCACCAAGATGTCCGGGTAATGCGCGCTGATTTCGTCAAAGACCTTGTGGAACAGGCCATCGGTCATCTTCATGATGTTGTCCTTGGTCATGCAGGTCACCTTGCGCCGGCCGTGCGCACGTGCGTACTCGAAGGCGTAACGCACGATTTTTTCGCAGCCCGGCCGGGTGATCAGCTTGAGGCACTGGAACACCTCATCGGTCTGGCGGTGTTCAATGCCGGCGTACAGATCTTCCTCGTTCTCGCGCACGATCACCACGTCCATCTTCGGGAAATGGGTCGGCACAAACGGCGCGTAGGCCACACAGGGGCGTACATTGGCATACAGGCCCAGTATCTTGCGGATCGTCACGTTCAAACTTTTGTAACCACCGCCTTGCGGCGTCGTGATCGGCGCCTTCAGGAAGACCTTGGTGCTGCGCAGGCTGTCCCAGGCTGCAGCGGTGATGCCGGCGGAGTTGCCGGAAAGGTACACGACTTCGCCCACGTCGATGGTTTGCACATCGATCTGTGCGCCAGCGGCCTGCAGGATACGCAGCGTGGCGTCCATGATTTCGGGGCCGATGCCGTCGCCTCTGGCAACGTTGATGGGTGTCTTTTCAAGCATGTGGTTTCCTGTGTGTGGGGGGTTGGCATCGCTGGGCAGTGTCACCCGGGCCGCCGAGTCGCTGCACCTGGCCCAGCCCACGGTGTCGGTGCAGCTGCGTGAACTCACGGCGGTGGTCGGGGCGGAACTGGTGGCGCCGGCCTGTCGCGGAATCCAGTTGACCGAGGCTGGCCGGGCCCTGCTTGCGACGGTCCGCGCCATCAGCAGCGAATGGCACACCTTCGAGGAAACCGTCCAGTCGCTGGCCGGCCTGCACAAGGGGGTGTTGCGCGTTGCAGGGGTCACCACGGCCGAATATTTCATTGCGCAGGTACTCAAGCCCTTCCACGCCTTGTACCCCGGCATCGATATCGATCTGGCCATCGAGAACCGCGCCGACGTTGTGAGGCGGCTGGAGCACGACCTGGACGACATCGCCGTGATGATGCTGCCGCCAGCCCACATGGCCGTCGACAGTTACGCCTTTCTGGACAACCCGCTGGTGCTGATCGCCCCTGTCGGGCACGCCTGGGCCAGCTCCAGGCGCATGCCGCTGCGCCGGCTTGACGGCTGCCCGTTGTTGATGCGCGAACCCGGCTCCGGAACCCGTCAGACTGCACTCGAGTGGCTGGCGCAACGCGGTGTCACGCCCAGGATTCAAATGACACTGGGCAGCAACGAGGCGCTGAAACATGCGGTTGCGGCCGGGCTGGGGCTGGCAATCATCTCCAGCCACACCTTGCGCGAAGACCCGGCCAGCGAAGGCCTGGCAATTGTGGGAGTGGCCGGATTGCCGATCCGCCAGCAGTGGAAACTGGTCTGGCGCACTGATCGGCGCCTGCCGTTGGTGGCCCGGGCCTTTCTCGAATTCGTCCAGGGTCAGGGCCGCTTGCCGACTTCTGCTGCCAGGTAGCGCGTTGCCCGGCAAGGGCATGGCCTACCGACTCGGCCAGGATGGCGCGGCGTGTGGCACTCGCATTGTTGAGCCAGGTCAGCCATGGCCGACGCGGATGCATGTGCAGTGCCCACGCGGGCCATAAAATTCGGCGCATCATGAAGACCACCCACACCCTCGCCGTTCTTCTCCTTAGCCTCGCCGCCTTTGCCGCCAGCGCAGGACCCACCCCACCGCTCAAGGGAGAGGTGCTCGAGGTGCGCGACGTGGAGATCTACACCTACCTGCGTCTGAAGACCAGCGAGGGTGAGGTATGGGCCGCAGTGACCAAGGCCCCTGTCAAAAAGGGTGCGCAGGTCAGCATCAACAATCCGGTGGTGATGCAAAACTTTGAAAGCAAGTCGCTCAAGAAGACCTTCGACAAGATCGTGTTCGGCACCGT
>JAYVRP010000437.1:0-6137 GCA_043776215.1 Rhodoferax sp.
CGGTGAACAACAGCAATTTGTCTTTTTCGCGGGGTGTCAGTTCCATGGGTTCACTCTTTGGGTGCTCGCAGGATTGTGATGCAAGTCATGTGCCATGCGGAATGCACGATCTGCTGCATCGATGTGGGTTGCGGCGCCATCTTGGTGCAAATCGGTGGCGCATATCGGTGCGTGCACGCGTCGCGATGTCCCGCTTCGGGATTTGGCGCATGCCCCAATACGGGTCACGCGGCTTGCAGCCCATGGGCGACCCGTGGCTGGCACGGGCCTTGCGTTGCGAAGTTGACCCATTGTGGGGTTGTCGTTCAACCATCGGAGAATACCTATGAATCGTCGGGCTCAGCTCAAACTCATTACCGCATCCATTGCCTTGGGCTTTGGAATTACTGGTGCGGCGCTTGCCCAGAGCGGCGGCACCATCAAGGTCGGCATCCTGCACAGTCTGTCGGGCACCATGGCCATTTCCGAGACCGTGTTGAAAGACACCGTGCTCATGGCCATCGACGAGATCAACGCCAAGGGTGGCGTGATGGGCAAGAAACTTGAACCCGTGGTGGTGGACCCGGCCTCCAACTGGCCGCTGTTCGCCGAGAAGACCAAGCAGCTGCTGGGCCAGGACAAGGTCGCCGTGATCTTCGGTTGCTGGACCTCGGTGTCACGCAAATCAGTGCTGCCGGTCGTGGAAGAGATGAACGGCCTGCTGTTCTACCCGGTGCAGTACGAGGGTGAAGAGTTGTCCAAGAACGTGTTCTACACGGGTGCGGCGCCCAACCAGCAAGCCATCCCTGCGGTGGACTACCTGATGAGCAAGGAAGGCGGCGGCGCCAAGCGCTGGGTGCTGCTGGGCACCGACTACGTGTACCCGCGCACGACCAACAAGATCCTGCGTGCCTACCTCAAGTCCAAGGGTGTGAAAGAGACCGACATCGACGAGAAGTACACCCCGTTCGGCCACTCCGACTACCAGACCATCGTGGCCGATGTGAAGAAGTTCGCGGCCGGTGGCAAGACCGCTGTGGTGTCCACCATCAATGGCGACTCCAACGTACCGTTTTATAAAGAGCTCGGCAACGCTGGCTTGAAGGCCAAGGACGTTCCGGTTGTCGCCTTCTCGGTGGGTGAAGAAGAGCTGCGGGGCGTGGACACCAAGCCGCTGGTGGGCCACCTGGCCGCCTGGAACTACTTCATGTCGATCAAGAACCCGGCCAACACCGAGTTCATGAAGAAGTGGTCTGCCTACGCCAAGGAAAAGAAGTTGCCCGGCGCCGACAAGCCCCTGACCAACGACCCGATGGAAGCCACCTATATCGGTATCAACATGTGGAAACAGGCGGTCGAGAAGGCCAAGTCCACGGATACCGACAAGGTGGTTGCGGCCATGGCCGGGCAGACCTTCAAGGCACCGTCGGGCATCGTGTCGAAGATGGACGAGAAGAACCACCACCTGCACAAGTCGGTGTTCATCGGCGAAGTCAAGGCCGACGGCCAGTTCAACGTGGTCTGGAAGACGCCGGGCCCGGTGAAGGCCAAGCCCTGGTCGCCGTACATCGAAGGCAACGACAAGAAGCCCGACGAACCCGCGAAGAAGTAAGGCGCTCGCCTACTGCGCGGCCCGATCTGGGGCTTTCCAGTGCTCACCGTACTGAAGTACGGTTCCGCGCTTCAAGCCCCACCTCGAGCCGCTCGCTACGGCGCTCTCCTTACTTCTGACGATTGCTGGCGTGGCGTTGTCAAGACGTTGCAGACTGGGTATTCGAATCGGTGCCCAACCTACAGGTTCTTTGCATGCTGATACGTTTCCTTCTATTCGCTCTCTCCATCTTGCTCTTGCCTTGTGCCAACGCCCTGACGGCCGACGAGGCACGGGGCATGGCGATGGGGGAAACCGAGGCGCGTCTTGCGGCGCTGACCAAGGCCGTTGCGACGGCCGATGACAAGACGGCCGCTTTCCTTCAGGCGCTGGCGGACGACGCGGTGAAGTTCGCCGGCGACAAGGTGTTCGTGGTGCGCGACGGCAAGGGGTCCGACCCGGTGACCGGGGTTGCGCTGAACGTGCCCGAGGCGGCCGAGGATGTGGTCAACAACAACCTGATGCGGGGCGAGATCGAGGTGGCGCAGGCCGGGCTCAAGCTGTTCTCGCGCGACGAGAAGCTGCGCCGCGAAGGCATCAAGGTGCTGCAGGGGGAAAGCGACGAGTCCAAGCTGCCTCTGATCGAGAAGGCCTTCGCCGCCGAGACCCATACCCAGCTCAAGGAACAGCTCGGCATGATCCGTTCTGCGGTGCTGCTGGCGAGCGGTGACAAGGCCAAGCGCCTGGCCGCCGCCACTGCGCTGGCCAAGAGCGGGCAGAGCAGCACCAAGACACTGCTGCTGGAGCGCCTGAAGGTGGAGACCGACCCGGAGGTGAAGGCGACCCTCTCGGCCACGCTGCGCACCGTGGAAGCCGCACTGGCGTGGGGCGACAAGCTCGGCGCCATCTTCAGCGGTATCAGCCTGGGCTCGATCCTGCTGCTAGTGGCCCTCGGGCTGGCGATCACCTACGGACTCATGGGCGTCATCAACATGGCGCATGGCGAACTGATGATGATCGGCGCTTATGCCACCTACGTGGTGCAGGGGCTGTTCCAGAAGCACCTTCCAGGCGCGTTTGACTGGTACCTGCTGGCATCGGTGCCGGTGGCTTTTCTGGCGTCGGCGCTGATGGGTGCGGCCCTGGAGCGCAGCGTCATCCGATTCCTTTATGGGCGCCCGCTGGAGACGTTGCTCGCCACCTGGGGTATCAGCCTGATGCTGATGCAACTGGTGCGGACCGTGTTCGGGGCGCAGAACGTGGGTGTCGAGAATCCGGCCTGGATGAGCGGCGGCTGGCAGGTGATGGGAAATCTGTCGCTGCCCTGGAACCGCCTCGTGATCATCGGTTTCGCCGCCTGCGTCCTGCTCGGTGTGGCCTGGCTGATCGGTCGAACCCGGCTGGGGCTGTTCGTGCGGGGTGTCACGCAGAATCGCCCGATCGCGTCCTGCATGGGTGTCAACACGGCGCGCATCGACACCTATGCGTTTGCGCTCGGGTCCGGCATTGCCGGGCTGGCCGGTTGTGCCCTGAGCCAGGTGGGCAACGTGGGCCCGGACCTGGGCCAGGGCTATATCGTGGACGCATTCATGGTGGTGGTGCTCGGCGGCGTGGGGCAATTGGCCGGCACCGTGGTTGCGGCCATGGGGCTGGGCGTGCTCAACAAGTTCCTGGAAGGCTGGGCCGGTGCGGTGCTGGCGAAGATCGCCGTGCTGGTGTTCATCATCATCTTCATCCAGAAGCGGCCGCAAGGCATCTTCGCGCTGAAAGGCCGGAGCGCCGAAGCATGACGGATGCCGTCTCCAAAGCTGCTGCGCACGCCGACCTGTGGCCTGCGATGCGCGATGTACAGGTGGTCGTCTGTGCTTGTCGACCGAAGCTCGGGGTGCCCGGTACGCTTTTGAGACAACTTCATGCCGCCAGTTGATCTCCCCGCGAGAGCCCCGGTTCTCACTGGCAAGGGCTGGAGCGCCTTCATCGTGGCACTGATCGCCGTGTGCGCCGTGGCACCCCTGCTGAACTTGGCTGTTCCGGCGGACAGCGTGTTCCACATGAGCGATTACTCGGTGGCCCTGGTGGGCAAGATCATGTGTTACGCCATCTGCGCGCTGGCGATGGACCTGATCTGGGGCTACACCGGCATCCTGTCGCTGGGCCATGGTGTCTTCTTTGCGCTGGGCGGTTACGCGATGGGCATGTACCTGATGCGCCAGATCGGGCGCGATGGCAACTACAAGAGCGACCTGCCGGACTTCATGGTGTTTCTGGACTGGAAGACCCTGCCCTGGCACTGGACCTTCAGCGACAGTTTCGTCGCCACGCTGGTGTTGGTGGTGCTGGTGCCGGGGGTGGTGGCGTTCGTCTTCGGGTACTTCGCTTTTCGCTCGCGAATCAAGGGCGTGTATTTTTCCATCATCACGCAGGCCATGACCTTCGCCGCGATGCTGCTGTTCTTCCGCAACGAAACCGGCTTTGGCGGCAACAACGGCTTTACCGATTTCAAGCGCATCCTGAATATTCCGCTGGCCACCCCGTCCATGCGTATCACCCTGTTCGTGCTGACGGGGCTGACGCTGCTGGGGTTTTTCCTGTTTGCGAAATGGCTGGTCAGCAGCAAGTTCGGGCGTGTGCTGCAGGCCATTCGCGACGCGGAAACACGCGTCATGTTCTCGGGGTACAACCCGCTGGGCTACAAGCTCGCGATCTGGACGGTGTCGGCCATGATGTGTGGTGTGGCCGGTGCGTTGTACGTGCCGCAGGTCGGCATCATCAACCCGAGCGAGATGAGCCCGGCCAACGCGATCGAAATCGCCATCTGGGCCGCAGTGGGTGGCCGCGCCACGCTGGTCGGGCCGATCATCGGCGCATTCATCGTCAACGGGGCCAAGAGCTGGCTCACAGTGGCCGCGCCCGAGTTCTGGCTTTATTTCCTGGGTGCGTTGTTCATTGCCGTCACGCTGTTCCTCCCCGACGGTGTGGTGGGTCTGGTCAAGAAGCTGGCCAAGGGGTACAAGCCATGACACCCGACTTGCTGGACCAAGGTGCCCGGCGCCTGGAGAAGAGCCTCGCCTGGCGTGCCGCCCAGAGTGGCAATACCGAATCCGGCGGGCGGGCGGCGGGTTTCTCCCGCCTCGTGACATCGCCCGAAGTCGACGTCACCCATGGTCGCATCCTGTACCTGGACGATGTGAGTGTGAGTTTCGACGGCTTCAAAGCCATCAACAAACTGTCGCTCGATATCGCGCCAGGCGAACTGCGCTGCATCATCGGGCCCAACGGTGCCGGCAAGACCACCCTGATGGACATCATCACCGGCAAGACGCGGCCCGATGCGGGAAGTGTCTATTTTGGAAGCACGATCAACCTGTTGCGTTACCGTGAGTCCGAGATCGCGCAGCTGGGCATCGGGCGCAAATTCCAGAAGCCCACGGTGTTTGAACAACTCACGGTGTTCGAGAACCTGGAGCTCGCGCTCAAGACCAACAAGGGGGTGAAGTCGTCCCTGTTCTTCCGCCTCGACTCGGCCCAGAGTGACCATCTGGCCGACCTGCTGCACACCATTCACCTGGCGCAGCAGGTCGCCCGCCCGGCCGGCATGCTCGGCCACGGTCAGAAGCAATGGCTGGAGATCGGCATGCTGCTGATGCAGAACCCCAAACTGCTGCTGCTCGACGAGCCGGTGGCGGGCATGACCGACGAAGAGACCGCGCGCACTGCCGAGCTGTTCCTGACCCTCAAGGGCAAACACTCGCTGATGGTGGTCGAGCACGACATGAGTTTCATCCGCACCATCTCGGAGATCGTGACCGTGTTGTGTGATGGTTCGGTGCTGGCCCAGGGATCGCTGGACGAGGTGCAGGCGGACGAGCGCGTGATCGAGGTGTACCTTGGCCGATGAGATGCCCCCCAACCCAGACGCTGCACGTCCGGCCCTCCAAGGGGGCGCGTCGTCCTTGGGGCGGCCCGGCGGACGCCCCATTCTTGACGTCCGCGATGTCAACCAGTACTACGGTGGCTCGCATATTCTGCGCGGGGTGAGCCTGCAGGCTCACCTGGGCCGGGTCACCGTGCTGCTCGGGCGCAATGGCGTGGGCAAGACCACTCTGCTCAAGTCGCTGATGGGGCTGGTGCCGATCCGGTCCGGGACCATCGGGTTTGACGACAAGCCGATCGTGGGTGCCACGCCTTTCGAGCGCGCCCGCGCCGGCATTGGCTTCGTGCCGCAGGGCCGCGAGATCTTTGCGCGTCTGACTGTGGAAGAAAACCTGCGCATGGGCCTGGCCTACAAGCCGGCCAGCACGCCGATCGACCCCGAGTTGTACGGGTTGTTCCCGGTGCTCAAGCAGATGCTGAACCGTCGCGGCGGAGACCTCTCGGGCGGCCAGCAGCAGCAACTCGCCATTGCCCGCGCCCTCACGGCGCGCCCGCGCCTGCTGATCCTGGACGAGCCCACCGAGGGCATCCAGCCCAGCATCATCAAGGACATCGGCCGCGTGCTCCGCCGCCTGGCCGACACCGGCCTGAACGGCCAGCGCATGGCAGTGGTGCTGGTGGAGCAGTACTACGA